>VGCI01000011.1 GCA_016870095.1 Alphaproteobacteria bacterium
GAATGGGAGGCGGCATCGGAGGAGGAATGACTGGTGTTGGTGGAATGGGAGGCGGCATCGGAGGAGGCATGACTGGTGTTGGTGGAATGGGAGGTGGCATCGGCGGAGGAATGAGTGGATCTGGTATTGGGGGTATTGGTGCGGGCAGTGGTAGCGGTATGAGCAATTCAAATTTGACGGATAATGCAGGAGCTAAGAAAGAAGCGAAAGATAAAAAGAAAGCTGAGAAGAAGGAAAAGAAAAAAGAAGAAAAGAAGGCCAAAAAAGAAGAGAAAGACAAGAAGAAAGAAAAAAAGAAGGAAGAGAAGAAAAAAAAGAAAGCTGAAGATAAGAAAAAGAAAGAAGAAAAAAAAGAGAAGAAAAAAGAGGAAAAGAAGAAACATAAGGAAGAAAAGAAAAAGGAAAAGGGAAAGAGCGATAAAAAGAAGAGCGAAGATCATAAGAAAAAGAAAGAAGAAAAGAAAAAGAAGGCCAAGGAGCGTAAAAAGGAAAAGGAGACTAAGAAGGCAAGAAAAAATCAAGAAAAGAAAAAAGGCGCTAAGGCTCGGACGGAAAAGAAAAAGGAGAAGAAAAAAAAGAAATTTAGAAAAACCTAGAAGAATTTCTAACTAAAATTTTGATGTTTGTTGATGTAATTTTCGTCAATATTTTCAGAACCACAAAGTATAGCTACCTTTTTCCCCGAAAGAATTTGGCATTCCTATTTTTCAAAATATTCTCTAAATCCCTTATAAACTGCAGATTTTTGACCATAACCTGCTCCTAAGAAGTGTAAAGGGGCTTGATGAACCCCATCAAGTTTTAAGTGGCTAGAAACGTTTACATCATGAATGTTTGCTGTCATCCATGAAAGAATTCCCAAGGAAGTGGCGACAAGTTGAAAAGTTTGGGACAAATGTCCGGCGTCTAACAATGCCACTCGGTAGCCTCGAGAGTGGGGATATTTCCACCACAATTTTGCAAAGAAGGCGACGATAAATACTCCAAATGCAAGACCTTCACCAAAAGGTTGACCCATACAAAAAGCGGATAACTCGTCATCGGACAATGCGTTGTTTATAGAAACAAGACCGTGGCGTTCTACATCATAATGGTAAGTTCCGGGTTCAATACCCACAACATTATGGATGGTGATAAAAGCTTCATTCGGGTGCAGTCCCCCACCCGATGCGCTTGTTTTTCGCACACCCAATTCTCTCAGACCAGCCTCTGTCAAATCATGCCAGGGACCATGAAACAAACCAAATGTAGTAAATATAAGTGTACTAAAAGCTTCCAACGAAACAGGTTGTCCATCAAAATTTCGAACAGTTTGTCGTTGTTGTAAAATCTCCTGAAAAGATCTTTGGTTTAATAATTCTAAATTAGGAGAGGGTAAGGGGAAAAATACTCCTTTCCTCTTCACATATATGTCCTCAATTTTTCGCTCTATTGCCTCTTCGCATCCCGCTACATAATCTGCAATCCACTCTTCTTTTGAGGTGTGTTCATCGTTGACAACATTTCGAGTGCCTATATGAAAAATGTAGGAGAGTTTATCCCAATTCCAGGAAGGTTGTGTCGGAGCCTGGGGAACCAAAATGCCTTCCTTAACCAAATGGTGGTCGATGTCAGCAGAAGCTTCATCGGCTTCGTCCTCTTTTCCTTGAGAGTAAGCAATTAGCCGTTCAAAATAAGATGAGTTAAGGGAAAATTGTTGATGCTTCTGATAGTCCCACAAGACGATACCCTCATCTTTTAATAAAAAAAATAGATCTGAATTCAAGTATAATTTTGACATTTTACGACTTTCTTTTTTTATTTTTGCTAATGGCATACGCCAGGTTCGTTTTTCGTTAACACAGACTAACTTACATGATTAGGTTATGTTGAGAAAAGTAGAATATTGTTAAAAAAATTCTAACCCCACCTTCTGATTAACAGGAAAATTTTTCAAATTGACACTCACTAAGGTGATCGATAGGATACAGTTACTTGCCGGGGGTGCTGAGTTTTAATGTCTCAGCTGAGAGAGCGATGGTCGCTTAACCCTATAACCTGATCTGGTTCGTACCAGCGGAGGGAGTGCCATGAATCATAGTGCAAAAAAGCAATTATTTTTATCTAATTTTCAAGCTGTTAATCCTAAGCGCCAAAATATTTCTCCCGTTAAGTTACCGGTCTTTCTCCTATCAATTTTGGGAACAATTTTAGAGTATTTTGAATATGCTATATATGGATTTTTAGCCCCCATTTTAGCTCTTCATTTTTTCCCCGAGGGAAATTCGACTGCGGCGCTGCTCAAAACCTTTGGTGTATTCGCTGTGGGATCTTTGTCTAAACCTTTAGGTGCACTGATTTTCGGATATTTAGGGGATCGATGGGGACGACGCATATCCTTACGCTACAGTATGATCGGTATCTCTTTTCCAACATTCATTGTTGGAATTTTGCCTAGCTATGACTCTTGGGGCTGGAAAGCAGCTGTTGCACTTGTGTTATGTCGAATGTTCCAGGGTATATTTATTGCTGGAGAATCGGATGGTGTGCGAATTTATGTCTTTGAACATTTTGGCAAGAAATATCCATGTCTTATGACTACGTTTGTGGGATGTGGAGCCTATTTAGGCATAGCTTTCGCTTCGTTAGTTGCTTCTCAAATTCCGGCAACGGGAGAAAAGTGGCGGTTGGCTTTTTTAGGGTGCAGCATGCTGGGTGTCATTGTTTTTGCTTTACGGCGCTACTTGGTAGAAACACCCCCATTTTTGGCTTATCAAGAGACCCATCATGAACTTGTCCCTTTATCGCAAATCCTGAAGACACATTGGAAAGCTCTCGCGCGTACCATTATGATTTGTGGGGCTGCGGGAGGGGCCTATCACTTTTATCTGTTATTTCAAGGAACCTATTTGTCAAAGATTTTAGGGCTGCTCTCTCCTCATGAAGGAGCACTTCATAGTTTTTTCTTCACGTGTGTCTATGTTATAATTTTGCCTTTTGCAGGTTGGGTTGCTGATTATTGGGGACTTGTTCGGGTTGCTAAAATTGGTGGCTTGTTGACGTTAATTTTAATTTCTTTGAATACAGTGCTCATCACTGCACAGACAATTTCCCTTCCCTTAATGATCTTAACGACTATAAGCATCGGATTCTTTATTACGCCAGGATATTTGTTTTTACTTCATCAATATGATGTTGGTTTTCGATTTCGAGGTTTGAGTTTGGGTCATACAGTGGGATCAATGCTTTTTTCAGGAACAACACCTTTTGTTTGTCTATTATTATGGCAAACAACGGGTCTGGCTTATGTTCCCTATCTATATTTTTTCTTTCTCATGTTGATGGGGCTAATGGCCTTTATCTGGGGGGAGAAAAGTCAAGGCTGTCCAAACTAAACTGAGTGATCAGTGGCGGTTTGAATTACTTTTTTCATTACCGTTGGGAGAGCATAAGATTTAAGATTTTCGAGGGGGCTCCAAATTCCGAAAATGGGTCGGGTGCATTTTCCCTTTAGAATTTGCAATTCCAAGTGAAAGTGGGTGAAGGTATGAGATACTATTTTTGGTAAGGGTTTCCAAATCTCGACACCTTCTGGTGCATAAGGAAGCATTTCTTTAGAGGTAAGGCCCCAAGGTTTTTCTCGCCACTGCGTTGTGGGCAAACCTATCAACCCGGCTAATAAACCTTTGGCTGGGCGTTTCTCCAACAAAATTTCTTGATCCTTATTTTCTAACCAAAAAACAATTCCATATCGTTGAGGTTTAATTTCTTTGGGAGCAGGTATGGGAAGGTTTTGAGCAATTCCTTGAATGTATCCCTTACAAATTGTTTGTAACGGACATATCTCGCAACGAGGATTTCGAGGTCGACAAATCGTTGCACCTAAATCCATCAAAGCTTGAGCAAAATCTCCACTTCTACGAGGAGGGATCATTTTTCTAACAAGACTATGAATTTCTTTTTTAAGAGATGGTAAGGGTGTGTCAAGACAAAGAAGACGAGAAAATACGCGCACAATATTTCCATCAACAGGAATAGTGGGCTGATTATAAGCAATTGCAGCAATTGCGGCAGCTGTATAAGGACCAATTCCTGGCAGTGTTAAGAGAGTTTTCTCATCTGAAGGAATGACCCCTTTATAGTCATGGGCCAAAATTTGTGCACACGTGTGAAGGTTACGGGCTCGACTATAATATCCCAGCCCTTGCCACACATGAAAAATATCATCAAGGGTAGCTTGGGCTAGACATTCTATGGTCGGCCACCGTTGGACAAATCTTGAGAAATAATCTTTAACAGTTGCAACAGTTGTTTGTTGCAGCATAATTTCGCTTAACAAAATTTGATAGGGATTGGGGGGATATCCCGAAACGGATCGCCAGGGAAGAACTCGCTGGTGGGTGTCATACCATTGTAAGAGATTTGTCTCTAATACCTTGTTATTTATAGTGTTTGATTTTTTCAAAACGTCCCCATCCTCTTGCGCAACTTCAAAAAAAATGATCTGCTTCAATAGTCGAGTATTAAATATTAGTGTTTATATATTACATTTACAGGAGTAATGGAAAATGAAATCTTATTTTTTTGCCGCCTTATCCGCCGCTGTTGCTATTTCTTCAACACAAGCTGAAGGTGATACAAAAGATCAAGAGAAGTGCTATGGAATAGCTAAGGCCGGAAAAAATGATTGTGCAATACCAGGTCATGATTGCATGGGACATTCAAAAGTGGATAATGATAAAAAAGAATGGATGTTTGTTAAGAAAGGTGAATGCGAAGGAAAAGGCGGATCATTAACACCAGGTTAAAATGCGATCTTTGATCCTTATCATGCAACTTTGAATCAAAACTTCAAGTTTAAATTTAGAGTTGCAAAATTTTTTGATTTTCTAACACACATCTATCCTTGTGCCGTTGTTCATTCCAAATTCTCAAACCTCTCTTATAGCCCGTAAAGTTCGGGTTATTGTTCTATCCCATATTGAAAGAGAGTTTTTCCATTTTGGCGTAACCAGTGACGTAAGGTTTTATAATCAGGGCAAAAACCTTCCACAATTTTCCAAAATTTAGGGCTATGATTCATTTCTTTCAAGTGGGCAACCTCGTGAGCACAGACATAATCTGCCACATTTTCAGGCGCAAAAATGAGTCGCCAAGAATAGGAGATATTTCCATTTGCACTACAACTTCCCCAGCGACTACGCGGGTCCCGTAAGGTAATGCGATTGATTGGTTTTGCCAATTTGTTCGCGTAAATCGTGGTGCGTTGCGTCAAAAATTGTCGGGCAACTTGATGGAGGGACTTTTGAACTGACTGTTCAAACTTATCGCTTGGGGCATGGATTAACAGATGATCGTTTTCCCACCAAGAGCGATAAGATTTGGAGATTTTGTGACATAACTTATAATCTTTCCCGAAGATGGGCAAAAGCATCCCGTCAACATATAGTTGTTTCGGTGTTGTTTTTGCAACTTGTTTTTCAAGCCATGGTTTAGATTTTTCTAAAAAATTAAAAACTTGTTTTTTGGAATAAAAGAGCGGGAGAGTTAAAATAATTTTTCCCCCTGCTTCTAGATTTACGCGAAGTGTTAACCGTTTTGCTTTGGAATTTTCTTTTACCACCAGAGGCAGTGACTTGCCTTCTATCGAGAGGTGGGAAGGGAGCATTCTTATGAATGCCCTTTTGGTTTACGTTTACCCTCTTCTTGGTTACTTTCTCTCTGGGAATCTTCGGCCAATGCCTGGACAAGTTTCAAAATCTTTTTCCGTTGTTTAGGATTTATAATTTGATGGTATGCCCGCATCAGCTCAAGAGTCTCTCTTTTTAATACAGGGTCTGCTTGGTAGGGAGAATTACCATCTTCTGCTAAGCTATTATCACCATAGTTTTCAAAGAAATAAGAAATTGGCGTCTGAAGAATTTTACTCATTTCATAGAGGCGGCTTGCTCCAATACGATTGGCACCTCGTTCATATTTCTGTACTTGTTGAAAGGAAAGACCGATCGCAGCCCCTAATTGATCTTGGCTTAATCCTAATGCTGATCGCCGAAGTCGAACACGACCTCCAACGTGGATATCAACATCATGCGGTTTCCCCTTTTTAGAAGGAGATATTTCTTGATTCAACATATCCGTATTTCTCTCTTTAAAATATTCTATTTTTTTCGTTTCTGATTAGGATGAAAGGCGACTGTTAGAACAAGCAATACAACCAATAATCCGTAGAAGAGAAGGTCCCCCCATCGTCCGTACAACGTATCATAATTCAAATGTTTTGGCAAAGTAAAGTCGATAAAATCTATATCATCTAATTCTAGGCGATATAAAATTTCTCCAAATGAATTGATTACAGCTGAAATGCCATTATTGGCAGAACGAACAAGGGGCATTCCTTCTTCAATGGCACGCACTCGGACACTTTGAAGGTGTTGATAGGGTCCTGTAGAGTGACCAAACCAGGCGTCATTTGTTGTGTTAAGCATCCATTGAGGACGATCTTTTTGGTCCACAACGGCATGAGGAAAAATGGCTTCATAGCAAATGAGGGGGCTCACGCGGGGCAAGCCAGGAAATGAAACGGTACGAATACCGGGGCCAGGGGTATAATCTCGATCCCCATAAGTTAGTTTTTTTATCGTGATTAGAGAACGTAAAGGCATGTATTCCCCAAAAGGAACGAGATGAGATTTGTCATAAATACCAACTAAATTTGCTTCCCTATCTATGCCCATCATACTGGTTTTTAATTTTCCTTGAACTTCTCGAGGAGCCCCAAATATTAAAATACCCTCCGGGGGCGCTGTTTCGGCTAGTATTTTTAAGAGGATTGGAGAGTTTTCAACAAATGTTGTGACGCTTGACTCTGGCCATATAATCGCATTTAACGGTTTTGTGGCGGGTTTGCGAGATAAAGAGATATATCGATTAAGATTGTCTTGGAAATGTTCAGCTAACCATTTGGTTTCTTGGGGTATATTAGCATGGACGATCCGTAAATTGATTTCAGGATTGTGGGCAGGAGATAAACCTTGAGCTTGCGTGACCCTATCATTTCCCCATAGCCAAAGTACACCTAAGGTCAAAAAAACGCCTGAGATCCATCCTTTGTGTTTAGAAGCAAAAATACAAGCAGCAAGTGTGGTAAGGGCTGTTAAGCCATAGATACCGATTACAGAGGTTACTTGGAGTAAGGAAATATCCCAAGTATAACCAAGCAAATTCAAAGGCAAGCCAGTTAAAACATGGCCCCGAAGCCATTCAAAGAGTGACCAAAAAGCGGTGAAAGCGAAGACTCGACTGAGGGGGGTTGTTGTCAATTTAAAAGTTATGAAAGTGGCGGTTGCTGGAAAAATGGCTAACCCTAAAGGGAGCCCTGCAGTCGCAAAAGGCACAGCAAACCACATTCCTAAAGTGCGGGGTGCATTTCCAATCCAATAAAGTCCCCCTAAAAAGTAGCCAAATCCAAAAACCCATCCCACCCAAAAAGCTGTTTTAGAGGATTTTGTATTTTGAAGAACTATTAAAAAACCAGAAAAAGCAAAGGGCAGAACAAATACAATATGGTAGGGGGCCATAGCAAAGAGGGTGAGGCAACCAAGTAGGAAACTTAACCAGAAGGGATGTTTTATTAGTAATGATACAAACCAAGGATATACTTTTGTAGCCGTTACCTGAAACATCTTTTATAACAATCACTCAGTATAAAAATAAGGCGCATGTAATTGCTGGCTTACTTTAAAACTCATCTTCATTTTCACTTTTCCTAGACTATAGGATTTTGCAAACCTCGTCAAACGTGAGGCGGGGATTTCGGGGGTGCAGCTTGGAGGAGTCTCCATATCCCAGGTTACATAAAAAATTTGACCGTATGGAGCTATTTGCAAAAAATGCCTTGTCAACCCCGGCATTGTCAAATCCGGACATTGGGCCACAATCTAACCCCAAAGAGCGTGAAGCAAGAATAAAATATGCCCCTTGTAAGGAACTATTGCGAAAAGCTGTAATTTGAGTGCGCTCTTCATTCCCCACAAACCAACTTTTGGCATCGGTGTGCGGAAATAACTTGGGAAGATTATTATAAAAGGTAAGATCATACGCAATAATAGCCGTAACAGGAGCAGCCATGGTTTTCCCCACATTACTTTCGTCGAGAAGGGGCTTTAGTTTTTCTTTACATTCTTTGGATTTAACAAAAGCAATGCGCATGGGGCAAGAATTAGCACTTGTAGGGCCCATTTTCGCTAAATCATACGCCTTTTGAAGGATTTCGTCGTCCACAGGCTTATCAAGCCAATTTGAATAGGTACGCCCTTGCAAAAACATTAAATCAATTAGTTTTTCAGTCATTTTTTCTAATTTCCTATTTTTACTGGATTATAAATCTAAAACGAGTTGTGAAGATATTAATTATTACTTATCAAGAAGAAAAAATTAGGAAAACTGTTAAATGGACCGACAATATTCTTGCTCATTTGGTGTCAAAAGGCTATAAATTTACTAGGTATTTGTTATGATAAATAAGGGTTAGCCGTATTTTATTCTGATAAATTTTATATAGTAAAATAAAATTGAAAAATGCTTGCTCTTACTTCCCTTTATAATATCTAAGGAAAGAGAAATTTATGAAAATATTATTGAAAACAGCCCTTTTGTTGGGGGGGTTAATGCTCCCGATAGCTAATTATTCTCCTACATTTGCGTTGCCATCAAAGCAACCAATTCAAGGACAAAAAGAGCAGCTTCAAAAACTGCAAAGCTATTTGAATGGTATTCAAACCCTTCGTGCTAATTTTTCTCAGACAAATCCTGACAAGACGAAATCTACGGGTAAAATGTATCTGAAGCGCTTAGGAAAAGAGAGTTTTGGCAAATTGCGTTTGGAATATGCCGCCCCTAGCTATGACAGAATTATCGCTAATGGCGAGACTTTAAGGCACTTAGATGGAGTCAGTAAAGATGTGAGCGACTATTCTATCGATAGTACACCTGCCAGTTTTTTGTTGCGCCACAAAATTGATTTTTTTAATGATTTGCAAGTAGAAACTTTGGATTTGAAACAAGATAAAATATTCCTTACCGTTCGTCGTCCGGGAGATGACAGTGTAACACTGACCTTAATTTTTGTTATGACACCTTTACTCCGTCTCCAAGAGTGGACACTTCTAGACGCACAAAGCAATACAACTCACGTGGTTTTAGATCATGTTGAAATTGGTGTGCCGTTGGATGAGAAACTCTTCCGCTTCTAAAGGATAGTTTCCCAATCAAATAAGCCGTTAATTAGGCTATTCTTGCAGATCTGCGGTTCGGAGAAGCTTTGCTAGCGCATCTAATGACGCGTTGACAAAAGCAACTTCTGGTCCTGTACAAAAAGATTTCGTAATTTCAATATATTCATTAATTACAACAGGAACGGGCACTGATGTATCCCGGCTTAGCTCAAAAACAGCGGCTCGCAATATGGCCCGGACAACGGATTCCATTCGCTCAATTCGCCAGTCTTCCGACAAAGTAGATGAAATCATAGAATCTAAATCTGCCATCCGGTCCATAACACCGATGACAATGTCTTCAAATAAAGATTTATCGGGGGTAATAAATTTTGTATTATCAACAACTTCCGTAAATCGATAATTTAGAAACTCTACGATTACCTTTTGGGGTGTTGTCGGTTCTTGTTCAAGTTGATAAAGGGCTTGAACCGCTGCCAATCGAGCTGCTGGCCTCCCTTTAACCACAATGTTTTTCTTTGTTGTCACTATTTTTATCCCCTAACGAAAATTTAACTTTAGTATTATACCTTTTAAGAGTTGCTGACAATCTTAAGCGTATAAAAGGCAAATTTCAGCCGTTTTAAAGTTAATATAAATAACAAAAAATAAAATGGTTACAAAAACATTGATTTTATACTGTAAATATAGTATAGTAGATATTTAAGTTTAGCATAATTGTATTAATCTAATTAATAATCATTGCTAATCAAGGGGGGTGAATTATGAAAATTAAATTTAATATAAATCTTCTATTTGCAGTATGTGTTACTTTTATTTTCACGTATAAAACGAAATCAATCGAAACTGAAAAAGTAGAGCAGCCTTTTACGACAGCAACCTTGACTAGAACTGAATTATTAGATACGCCGCCCTTAACACAAGTCCCACAAGAAAGTTTATTTCGCACTGAGCTCAATCTTTCGGGAACTCTAGTTGGATTTGCCAAAGCCATTTCATTACAAGAATCTTATGAGAGAGATTTGAAAGTAGTCCTTGCGGAATCAGAGCGAACAGCTCAATTAGAAGCAGATACAAGAAAGGCATTGGAACATTCCGCTGAATTGTATGAAAGAGAGAAAAAAGACCAGCGCAAAATGGAAATAGACGATCAACTCCAAGTTCTTCGTGATTTAAGGAAATTTTACTGGGATGAAGAAAGCGATTTAAGTCGTCAATTGCGCAACTTACATATTGAAAAATACGAAGCTATACTCCGACCTGAAAAAGGGAGGGATGCTAAAGCTATTGACGAAGAGCGTGTCAGATTAGAAAAATTACTAACGGATAACAGAGCTCATTGTAAGTTTGTGTGGGATCAAATAACAGCCTTAGATGCTCAATGGATGGAAATTCTTATGCAAAGACTCTATACACCGATAGGCTCTATTCCACGGGTTTCTAATATACTCGAGACAGAGGAATTACCCACGGAGCTATCACAAGCTAGCCAATCGAAAGACAAACTTTAAACAGCCTTTTTGGTGAGCCCCAAATCTTGCGCTTCGAGGCGGCGAATATCATCTCGTAATCGGGCAGCTTCCTCAAATTCGAGATTGGCAGCCGCATCACGCATACGGTGCTCTAAGTCTGCCAGGTGTGTCTTCAAAGATTTTCCAACCAAGTGGGGCGCGTCGTTGACGTCAATCGTCAGATGGTCTGCCTCATAAACAGTGCCCAAAATATCTGTAATAGATCTTTTTATGGTTTCTGGGGTGATTCCATGGGTAATGTTGTAGGCTTGTTGTTTTTCTCGGCGGCGATTTGTCTCGCTTAAGGCTTCTGACATTGATTTAGTCATTTTATCCGCATACAAAATGACGCGGCCATCAACATTTCGAGCAGCCCGACCAATGGTTTGAATGAGAGAAGTTTTTGATCGTAAGTACCCCTCTTTATCTGCGTCTAAAATAGCAACGAGGCCGCATTCTGGAATATCTAGCCCTTCGCGAAGCAAGTTAATCCCAATGAGAATATCGCACACACCAAGTCGCAAATTTTTAATAATTTCAATACGTTCTAAGGTTTCTACGTCGGAGTGCATATAGCGAACTTTAAAGTTCGCTTCTGCCAAATATTCCGTTAAAGCTTCTGCCATTTTTTTTGTAAGCGTCGTGACGAGGACGCGCATGCCCTTGCCTACAGTTTCACGGCATTCTGCAATGAGGTCATCCACTTGATGGTCGCAAGGTCTTATCGTACAAACCGGGTCTATTAAGCCTGTGGGGCGGATAATTTGTTCGATAAATTCCCCATGAGTTTGCTCTAATTCCCACGGTCCAGGTGTAGCAGAAACAAAGATGGTTTGGGGGCGTAAAGCTTCCCATTCCTCAAATTTTAATGGACGGTTATCTTTACATGAAGGCAGGCGGAAACCATACTCACTTAACGTTTCTTTACGAGATCGGTCCCCTTTATACATACCGTTCAGTTGCGGCACAGTTACATGGCTTTCATCAATAATAAGGACTGCATTTTTGGGTAAATATTCAAAAAGAGTAGGGGGAGGTTCACCAGGGGCTCTTCCTGTAAGATATCGCGAATAATTTTCAATACCGGCACAAGTTCCCGTAGCAGCCATCATTTCCACATCAAACTTTACGCGTTGTTCAAGCCGTTGAGCTTCGAGAAGTTTATTGGCTTGATGAAATTCTTCTAAACGAATGGTTAGGTCGTGCTGAATTTGTTTAATGGCCTGCTGCATAGTAGGGCCTGGAGTCACATAATGGCTATTGGCAAAAATACGAATCGCCTCGAGGACTTGATATCTTTCGCCGGTGAGAGAGTCCATTTCTTGAATAGATTCGACCTCATTACCAAAAAAACTGATCCGCCAGGCTCTATCTTCGTAGTGGGCTGGAAATAATTCGATCACATCACCTCGAACCCTAAAGGTCCCGCGGACAAAGGAAAGGTCATTGCGCTTATAGTGTAATTCAACAAGACGGCGAATAAAGTCACTTCTTTCCATCCATTGACCGACTTTTAAGGGCAATATCATTTCACTATAAGTTTCAACGCCACCAATGCCGTAAATACAGGAAACACTCGCAACGATAATGACATCAGGGCGTTCTAATAATGATCGTGTAGCCGAGTGGCGCATCCGGTCGATCTGTTCATTGATGGAGGATTCTTTTTCAATAAATGTATCTGTGCGGGCAACATAGGCTTCTGGTTGATAGTAATCATAATAGGAAACAAAGTATTCCACTGCATTGTTGGGAAAAAAGGATTTCATTTCTCCGTAGAGTTGGGCAGCAAGAATTTTATTGGGAGCTAAGACAATGGCGGGGCGTTGAACAGCTTGAATCGCATGGGCAATTGTAAATGTTTTCCCAGACCCTGTAACCCCGAGAAGAACTTGGTCTTTGTCGCCGTTTTGAAGGTTCTTTACAATTGTGTCAATCGCCTGGGGTTGATCCCCGGCGGGGGCAAAGGGCGACTCAATTTTAAAAGGGATATCCGTCATGGTTTTATTTATATCTGAGGATGAGGGGGTATACAAGGCTTGGGTAGGAGGGTTTAAGAAATGAATAATGGCGAGGAGAAGGATTATCGCGCTGGCGCGCGTTGCTTGCGTTTGCTTCAGCTCGAACCTAAATTTTAAATAATCGAGGTTTCGAAGCTTCATTGCTATTCTCAATAGGTAGAGTAAAAACCCTACCTATTGAGAATGGCGGAGAGAGAGGGATTCGAACCCTCGATACGTTGCCGTATACACGATTTCCAATCGTGCGCCTTCGACCACTCGGCCACCTCTCCTGTGAACAATGATCAGAGATTACTCAACTCTTAGGTTTTCGACAAGGATTTTATTGTAAAAACTTGAAAATTGGCTCTTATTTTCCCATATAAATATTGACACTAGATTCTGCGATAAGGTAAAGATAAATTATGAATCAGAGCGTATACCTTAACTTTTGTGCAAATTTACGCCCCCTTTTGGTGGTGCGTTTCGGCATGCGTGTGTCTCAAATTATTGTGGCCTCACAGGCCATATAATTATTCTCCCCAACCTAAAATTTATTGTCCCTTATGCTTCCTCCGGATACAAAAATCGACAGGATAAACCGCATAATAATTTGATACTTTGAAAGAAATTGAGATGCAAAATGACACATTATAAAACTGTTTTAACGGCCGGATTCGCGATGTTTTCTATGTTTTTTGGCTCCGGCAATTTGGTTTTCCCCCTACTTGTTGGCCAAGAGTCCTTAAATCAATATCCAATAGCCATCTTGGGATTCGTCCTTACAGCAGTTCTCATGCCTTTCTTAGGTCTGGTAGGGATAATTTTATTTGATGGAAATTATCGTCACTATTTTGAAAAACTCGGTAAAATCCCGGCGTTTCTCATAATTGCCATTATTTTAATGTTGATAGGCCCTTTTGGTGTTGTGCCGCGATGTATTACTGTTGCTTTTGGGGGATTCAATTTACTGGTTCCCACTTTGCCTTTTGAGCTGTTTAGTTTCTTGTTTTGTGGGGCAATTGTTACCTGTATTTGGACGAAAAGCAAAATTGTAGACATTATTGGTCTTTTCTTAACGCCCTTTAAATTAGGGGGAATTGTTATCTTAATTTTGTTTGGACTGTGGTTTGGGCATGATGCGACTCAAGGGGATTTATCTTCTCAAAAAGCCTTCACGAATGCCTTGCTGAATGGGTATCAAACAATGGATTTGATGGCAGCTTTGTTTTTCTCAAGCGCTATCGTTTACTATTTGCGTAATCATTTAACGAGTCAGGATGATCACAAAACTTTAATTAAGATGAGCCTCACGGCCAGCGTAATCGGCGCTTTTCTGCTGACAATTATTTATATTGGTTTCATTGCTTTGGGTGCAAAATATGCTCCCTATTTGCAAAATGCTCAACCAGAGCAGTTGTTGGTGGCAATTGGTGGGCAAGCTTTGGGATATTTTGCAAAGCCCGTTATTGCTGTTATTTTGGCTGTTGGTTGTTTGGCAACCGCGGTGATTTTATCAACATTATTTGTAGATTTTTTAACACAAGATCTAACCAATGAACGTTTAAAGCGACCGCAGGCAATTTTTATAACAATGGCCATTACCTTTGCCATTTCATTGCTGGGATTTTCAAAGCTTATGGTGGTTTTGGGAACTATTTTAGACGTAGCGTACCCGGCATTGATTGCTTTGGCGATTACAAACATCATAAGCAAATTGACTCCTTATAATCATACCAAATGGATTTTTTGGAGTGTGTTGACGGTATCTGCTGGTTTAAAAGTTTTGGGATAAGAAGCATGATGGACTGGTGTATTTCTAAAGGTTTAATCCCTTATGAAGAAGCCATATCTACGATGGAAGATCGTGTTAAGGCTATTTACCAAGGGTCGGCCCCTGAGATGGTATGGATGTTGGAGCATCCTCCTCTTTATACGGCAGGTAGTAGTGCTAAACAATCTGACCTCCTTGATGGAAAGACTTTGCCGGTTTATGAGACAGGTCGAGGGGGGCAATATACCTATCATGGACCCGGTCAGCGTGTTGCATATGTGATGTTGGACTTGTCAAAACGAAGACGGGATGTTCGTTTTTTTGTAACGGCCTTGGAGCAATGGATTATTGATACTCTTGCGGTATTTGACATCAAGGGGGAGCGTCGTTGTGGTCGTGTGGGGATTTGGGTTGAGCATGAGGGGCGAGAGCTAAAAATTGCGGCCCTTGGTATTCGGTTACGTCGTTGGATTAGTTTTCACGGTATCGCTATTAATGTAAATCCTGATCTTGCCCACTTTAAAGGGATAATCCCGTGTGGTTTAACGGAATATGGCGTAACTTCCCTCAAAGATTTAGGTGTTTCTATTTCTTTAGCGGAATTGGATGATGCTTTACAGCGGACATGGGCAGAAAATTATTATTTATGGAATAATGGTATCTAGTTTCTTTTATTAATCGAGAAATCAAAATGTCAATTCACTCTCCGACTACACGTCTACCTTTGTTCTCAATTTTTATGGCTTGTGTCGGGAGTATTTTAACTGGGTTTTCGCCCATATTTGTCAAGGCATCCGATCTTGGTCCTATGACCACAGGGTTTTATCGGCTTCTTTTTTCTTTACCGTTGTTATGGATATGGATGCGATGGGAAGAAGATAAAGGAACACAAAAAAAACAGCCGATTACCCGCAACGATGCTTTTATCATCGGGCTTGCCGGGGCATTTTTTTCTTTTGATTTAGCGCTTTGGAATTGGTCAATTGATTATACAGCCATCGTTAATGCAACTCTTTTTAATAATACATCCGCATTTTTTGTGCCTTTGGTAATGTGGTTGGTTTTTTCACAAACACAATCCATGCGCACGCTCCTTACCGCTGTAAGTGGATTTATGGGGTGCGCTCTTCTTGGCTTTGAAAGTTTTCATATTAGTATGGATAATCTTATGGGAGATATTGTGTCTCTTCTCTCAGGTGTAATGGTTACGGCTTATGTTATTACTGTTAAAAGAATTCGGGGCCGATTTTCAACAGGTCTGTTAATGTTCTGGACAAGTATCGTTTCTTTGACGGGGATGGGAATATTTGGAGTTTTATTTCAAGTATCCTTTTGGCCATTAACAGCGAATGATTGGTGCAGTGTTCTGGGGCAAGGTTTGTTGGTACACGTTATGGGCCAGGGATTCTTAGCCTATTCTTTTGGTAAAATTCCTGCAAGCTATGGGGCTTTGGTTATGCTCCTTGCTTCTGTTATGGCGGCTATTTTAGGATGGTTAATTTATGGGGAAGCTCTCAGCTTCATTAAAATAATAGGCGTTTCCATTATTTTAATAAGTATTGTGGCTGTTCGAAGAGAGACATCGACACAACAAAAAGGTAAGAATCAGAAATTTGCTTTTGGTGAGGAAACCGTCACGTGAAAAAAAATGAAAAACCCTCAAATCATCGAATATTTGGTTTTTGGACCGCAACATCATTAGTCATTGGGAACATGATTGGCACGGGCATATTTTTTCTCCCCGCCAATTTGGGCGCCATTGGTTCAATAAGTATTTTAGGATGGGCGTCCACAGCAATTGGAGCATTATGTTTGGCTTACGTGTTTGCACGTCTGTCTATGGTTTATCCTCGATCTGGTGGTCCTTATACACACAGTCGTGATGCATTTGGTAATTTTATCGGATTCCAAATGGGCTGGGGATATTGGATTATGGGATGGACGAGTAACGCCGCTGTTTCCATCGCTTTTATCAGCTATTTATCGTTATTTATTCCCATTTTACGGGAAAATCGTATTTTAAGTTTTGTCGGAGCTTTAAGCGTATTATGGATGGCAACGATTATCAATTGTCTAGGTTTGCGTGCAGGGGGGCGCGTGCAATTGATAACCACAATTTTAAAATTATGCCCTCTTATTATTGTTCCTTCTGTGGGGTTATTCTTTATTAACATAGATAATTATTTTCCCACCCATCAACCGGATACGAGCCTATTCCAGGGTGTGAATTCTGCATTTGCTTTAACTTTGTGGGCATTTATTGGATTAGAATCCGCCACAGTCCCTGCAGATAGCGTTAAAAATCCTGGTCGCACGATTTCTAAAGCAACTTTATTCGGTACAGGACTAGTTGCGATTGTTTATCTCTTCACAACATTTGTTTTATTTGGATTGATACCCGCGCAAATTTTGGCATCATCCCCTGCGCCTTTCGTTGATGCCGCCGTCTTGGTTTTTGGATCTTGGATTGGACCTGTGATAGCTATTTGTATTCTCATCTCCATTTATGGTGGACTTAATGGTTGGGTTTTACTTCAAGGGCAAGTGCCCCATTCTATGGCTAAAGAAGGGTTGTTCCCCAAAGTCTTTGCGAAAGAAAGTCAAAATGGGACGCCTGTATTTGGATTAATTACTTCAAGTACTGCGGCTTCTATTCTGATGTTTTTAACTTTAAATCATACGATGGCAGATCAAGTGAAAATGGTTGTTGAAGTTGGCTCTGTCATGACAATTTTTGCTTACCTTTTGTCCTCTTTGTCGACATATATATTATTTAGAGATCAAAAAAATAATATTTATGCAAAACTTAACCCGACTTTACATTTAGCTATCGGGGGAAGTATTCTCTATGCTTTTTTTGCAATTTATGGCGCGGAATTAAGGACGCTCGTCTATGTTGGTGTTGGTTTTTTGATCGGTGTTCCTGCCTATCTAAAAGGTCAATATGACGTGAGGAAAAAGACTTAAAATTGTTAGGCAATCTTTCTTGCTTGCTATGCTCATCAGAATTGCTTACATAGTTAGTTAAGTTTTTAAATAAATTGTGGAGATTAACCTCATGAGATTGCCAACCAAATTAACTGTATCTGTCCTATGCCTTCTTTTAAATATGTCTCTTACAACAGAAGTTTTGGGGAGTAATACCACAGAGGCGAAAACACTTGCCTCAGTTGTTCCTCAAGAGAAAATTACAAAACCATTGGAAAAATCAATTCCTATAACCAATGAAAAGCTAAAGGAGGGATCAAATATTGTTCCTGGCGAGAAAGCACCCATTGCAAAAGGGATAGATGAAAAAGCGCTTCTTGAGAAAGCTAAAGGGAAAGAAAAGTCCAAAATTTCATCTCCTAAAGGTCAACAAGATAAAACGCTGAAATCTGTTGATAACAAAAAAAAGAGTGAGTTGGTTGCAAAAAATAATCAGGAGGGTTTAAGGGTCTCCGAAAAAACGGTGGCAACGTCAAAAGAAGCAACAAGGTCTCCTATAGCAGGTCATAAGGGGTGGTTTTTGGGAATACGGGGCGCATACGTACGTTCTGGAATTCTTGAATTGGGTTACGAATTTAATGATACCTTTAAGCTTCGTCTCCTGGGTCAAATTGGTCATTATAATCGTACCTACACTAGAGATGGTCAACGTTATGATCGTGTACGAATCAAGCCTCAGAAAGTTGGTCTCATGATCGATTGGCATTTGTGGAAAAATGGGTTGCGGTTGTCGGGTGGTCTTAGCTATAACTTTGATCGCATTCACCTATCTCAAGCAATTGTCGGTACGCTTCTTGGGCAACCCGCAAATATATATGGGACCATTTCAGCAAAATATAAATATCGACGAGCTTTAGCTCCCTATCTTGGAATTGGATATGATACCGGATCTCTGGGTAACTCAGGTATTAGTATAAGTGCTGATGCTGGACTTTGGTTTCAAGGAAAGGTTGTTTCCCGTGTGAATTTAACGGGAACGGGTCAGAACAATGCTACCGTTTTGGAGACTGCCAAAGTTCACACAATGAATTTGATCAATAAAAATAAATCCTTGAAGAATGTACCCATGGTTTCTCTTGGAATTCGCTATTTGTTTTAGCAGACCATTTCTGTTGTAAATTTTTGGGCGGATTCAATACGCTGTAGAATATATCCGTTGAGTCTTTGGTCGCCCTTAGGGAGGGTTAAACTTATGACAGTAAGACGAGGATTCCTGGGTATTGCAAAGAAATACCGCTCCCCACTTATTCTGAGCAACCATAATACATATTCTCCTTGTGTGAGCCTAACAAATTCCTCAATAATTCCTTTCGCAACATGGTTTGCAGTCAAGATTATAGGATCATATTGATCTGTTAAAGAGTTTAAAGGAGACTTTCGGAGCCAAAAAGCTTTCATCGTGAGATGCATATAATGATCTTGATCTGCAAGGGGTACACACACAAATCCCGTTGCCGTTGGTGTGCTGATCAGGAGCTCAAATTTTTCTCTAACTTCTACATGTTCGGGTTTATGTAATTTCATTTTCTTAACTGTTTCGGGCAGATGAATGTTTTCCATAACCGATGTGTTCGTGGTCGAAAACATCATATGATGGTCAATATTTATAGTTTTAGATTCGATCAGAGGCGCGTTCGCTTCGCGGCGTTCATTTCTCTGTTGAGCTTTTTCCCATTGTATGTTTGTTCTGGCTTTAACCATTGCAGCTCGAAATTTTTCCCATGATGTTTGCGTTGTTGCTAAGAGAATGAAATCTTCTAGGGGGCCTTCCATTTTTCCACAAAAATTTGGAATCACGCCGTCATAACAATCGACAACAATTTGTCTAATTTCAGATTCTAAAGCCTCTCTATCGTCTTTGTTTAATTTATCCCCCCACCCGGGTATTATTTTTCCTTCCATTAAGAAGCGTCGTGTATATTTGGCGACAGATTGAGCTTTCTCGTGTGCTGCGGTATCAAGCCTCTGCTGGGCTAAATTGCTGTCATGTCTTTCCATTAATTCTCTTCGACTGTGAGTTGTTGATCTTAAAACTGCGGGTGAATTCGTTTGACTGCGAAGGAGACTTGAGGCCTGTTCAAGTGTTGGGGCTTCATTTAACTGTTTTATAAGGGATTCTTCTAAAGCAGTAATTGTAAATTGAGGTCCTGTGATTTCCGTTAACTTAGCCTTGATATGAGGTTCTAGAGTATCCAGATCTTTTCCTTGCCAAATCAGCGATTTCACAAAATTGTCGAATCTGGCATTTCCTGTAGAGACAAGTCGTTGGCTTGATGATCGTGTGCTGCGTTGCAGCTTAGCAAATTTCGGAGGAGTTGCCGAACTAACGGTCGTGGCGGCTATCACCTCATCTTTTTCTTCTACTTGTTCTTTTGGAGCCGGCAAAGTCGTTGTTTCAGAATCAACTGGTGTGTCTATAAGTTTAGCTTGTTCTATATCTTTTTCATTTTGAAGTGGTTCGGTGGTATTATCCGCATTAGCTAGGTGGTATTTTAATTCTTTATTTTCATCAATTAAACCAGAAAGAAATCCAAGTACATTTTTCTTTAATGTGGAAAATATTTTGCTTACATAAAGACTCCCGCTGATCTCAATACTATCATGAGAGGCAAAAGAAAAGAAGCTATGTGCGGTATGAGAAGCGGGAATCGGTCTGCCATTAAACTGTTTTCTCAGTTCCCTATTTTCGAACAACAGATCCTGCGCAAACTGCATGGTCGTTGATTTTAAATCTTTCCATGGTACCAATTCATATAATCCGGGAAGATTTAGGGTTGGAGAGACTGTGGAGACGGAGATAAATGCAGGACTATTTTGCACATCTGGCAAGGGAGTTTCTTTTTTAGAGGTCGCTTGAGCAAGCTCAGCTTCTAATGCCGCATTTTCAGCTAAGATGCTAGACAGGATAGTAAATACATCATTCTTTAGACTTGCGAAAATTTCGGTTATAGAATCAGTTCCTATTGTTAAGGCTGTTTTCGTCTGAAAAGAGTTAAGAATTACGGGTGTACCTTTATAAGGGGTAAGGGAAAGATTTTGCAGTTGGTCTTTTAATTCTTGATTTTTATTTAACAATGTTGTCGTTGTTGCTGTGACGTATAACCTTAATTTTGTTAATGGATCCGGTTCATCCTTGACGGGTAATAATACGGGAATAACATCTTCTTTTTTTGCTGAAAATTGATCTGTGGCGTATACATTATTCATAACAGTAAGTAATAATATGAGAGAAAAAGACTTCGTTTTCATCAAAAAATCCTTAATAATATTTAGTTCAATTACAAAAAATTTATTTTATAAAATTAATAATAACCTTAAGCCCGCAATACATCATGGGTATGTTTAAAGAATTTTCACACAATAAACAAGTGAAAAATTTATGTATATTTATAAGGGCATGAAATTCAGTTATTTAGAATCATTCATTGATTATTTTGGTTAATAACAAATAAAAAAATGTCATATATATAAATTATAAATTTAATAAATTAAAAATTTAAAAATTTTAATATTTATCTTATTAAAAAATCATAATTCAATTATTATTGAAACCTTTATGCGGACACATATTTTTCATAAAGAATGGACATGGGGCATTTTGGGGCCAAACTTGCCTCTAAGTTTTTTAATCTTCTCTGTTTTTAGTTTTTTTGTGGCTAACGAGCCCAGAAATTGGTATTTAATAGAACTAATGCTAAAGTACATCTTACATCGTTTGTTGCTCATCATTCCCACGCTGTTTGGGATCATGCTGGTTAATTTCATCATCGTGCAAGCGGCTCCCGGCGGTCCCGTGGAGCAGGTTTTGGCTAAAATTCGAGGTCAAGCCTCTGATGTGGATATGCGCTTAGGCGGCGGGCAAGCTGAGACACAGACGCACCCCATGGGGGGCGGAAGCAGTGAAAGCAGCTATCGCGGCGCTCAAGGTATTGATCCCGCCTTTATTAAAGAGCTGGAAGTTCAATTTGGCTTTGACAAACCCGCACATTTACGTTTTTTTCATATGATAAAAAATTATCTGACTTTCGACTTTGGACGAAGTTATTTTCGAGACCAAAGTGTTATTTCGTTAATTGGGGAAAAATTTCCCGTTTCGCTTTCTTTGGGGTTGTGGACGACTCTCCTTGTCTATCTTATTTCCATTCCTTTAGGGGTTGTGAAAGCCGTGCGAGATGGATCAAAATTTGATGTTTGGACAAGTGGGATTATCGTGGTTGGATATGCAGTGCCGTCGTTCTTATTTGCCTTATTTCTTATCCTATTATTTGCCGGTGGCAGCTTTTGGAGTATTTTTCCGCTCCGGGGGCTTATGTCTGATAACTGGGCAGAGCTAAATTTCCTTGGTAAAATGGGCGATTATTTTTGGCATTTAACACTCCCCGTTTTGGCTATGGTCATCGGGGGCTTTGCGAAGTTGACTCTTTTAACAAAAAATTCATTTCTAGAAGAAATCAATAAACAATATGTCATAACTGCGCGTGCTAAGGGATTGAGTGAGCGTCGTGTATTGTATGGGCATATTTTTCGCAACGCCATGTTGATTGTTATTGCTGGTTTCCCTACGGCTTTCGTTGGCATTCTATTTACTTCTAACCTTGTTATTGAAGTTTTATTCTCCCTAGACGGAATGGGATTGTTAGGTTTTGAATCTGCAACGAATCGAGATTATCCAGTTATGTTTGGAACTCTATATATGTTTACCCTTGTGGGAATGGTTTTCCACTTGTTGGGAGATTTAGCATATATGCTGGTGGATCGACGCATAGACTTAGCAGCGAGTCGAGCATGACATTCTCCCCTCTGACGCATCGACGAATTGCCCAATTTAAGGCGAACCGCAGGGGGTATTGGTCATTGTGGATTTTTGGGGTTTTGTTTTTTGTCATATTGTTTGCCGAATTTCTTGCTAACGACAAACCTTTATTGGTGTCGTATGAAGGCAAATTGTATATGCCTATTCTGCAGACTTATCCGGAAACTCAGTGGGGCGGAAAATTTCAAACGGCAACAAATTATCGCGATAGTTACGTTAAAAAACTAATTGAAAAGAAGGGTTGGATGCTCTTTCCTCCCGTGCCTTTCTATATAAGCACGGTAAATTTTAATTTAGAAGAACCCGCTCCCTCCCCTCCGTCACGCGAGAATTGGCTGGGAACAGATGACCAAGGGCGCGATGTCTTAGCCCGCTTGATTTACGGCTTTCGTGTTTCCATTTTCTTTGGCCTTATTTTGACTTTTTTTTCCTCCATAATTGGTGTGATAGCGGGTGCAGTACAAGGATATTTTGGCGGGCGGCTCGATCTCATTTTCCAGCGCGTTATAGAAATCTGGAGTGGTCTGCCCATTTTGTATTTATTGATTATTTTGTCGAGCATTATTGAGCCAAATTTTTGGTTGCTTTTGGGAATTATGCTGCTTTTCAGTTGGATGAGTTTGGTTGCAGTGGTTCGAGCGGAATTTTTCCGCACAAGATCTCTTGATTATGTTCGGGCTGCCGAAGCTCTGGGAGTTCCGACTTGGCGTATTATGTGGCGACATATGTTACCCAATGCCATGGTTGCAACGTTGACGTATTTGCCCTTTATTTTGAATGGATCTATCACGACACTCACAACTTTGGATTTCTTGGGGTTTGGTTTACCACCAGGTTCGGCATCGTTAGGCGAGCTTTTAACTCAAGGAAAAAACCATGTTCAGTCCCCGTGGTTAGGGTTAACAGGTTTTTTCTCGCTGGCTATTTTATTAAGCTTACTCATTTTTATTGGAGAGGCAATCCGAGACGCTTTTGACCCCCGTAAGGTGATGGCTCGATGACATTGTTGCAAGTGAAAGATCTATCCGTCCATTTTCGTAGCCCGAATAATGTGACTACAAAAGCGGTCAATAATGTATCCTTTTCGCTGAGTCAAGGAGAAACCCTCGCTTTGGTAGGGGAGAGTGGATCCGGTAAGTCGGTGAGTGCCTTATCCATTTTAGGCCTCCTTCCTTATCCAATGGCGTTTCATCCAACAGGCTCGATTCTTTTCGAAGGGCAAGAGCTTCTCAATACGCCAGAAAATACTTTAAGAAAAATACGTGGTCATGAAATTGGGATGATATTTCAAGAGCCGATGACAGCCTTAAATCCTTTACATACCATTGAAAAGCAAATTGCGGAACCTCTTTTAATTCATAAAGGGATGAGCAAATTGCAAGCTAAAGAGCGTGTTGTGGAATTGATGAATTTGGTTGGTTTTGCAGATGGAATAAGTCGTTTGAATGCATATCCCCATCAGTTATCAGGGGGTCAGCGCCAACGTGTTATGATTGCTATGGCATTAGCTTGCGAACCAAAACTATTGATTGCAGATGAGCCAACCACAGCTTTGGACGTTACGATTCAAGCAAGTATTCTTGAATTGATCAGTGATTTACAAAAACGATTCCAGATGGGGTTATTACTCATTAGCCATGATTTGGGAATGGTTGCTAAGATGGCCCAGACCATTGCTGTTATGAGAAATGGTCATATTGTTGAACAAGGCCAAACGTCAAAAGTTTTAAAAAATCCTCAACATTCTTATACAAAGCATTTAATCGACTCTGAACCGAAAGGACACCCGTCAGCTATCTCCCGTAAAGCTGCCAACATTCTTGAAGTCAAAGATATTAAGGTGACGTTTAGGGGGCAAAAAAAATCGTGGATGACCCGTGGCACTGGCGATGTCAAAGCTGTAGAGAATGTTTCTTTGTCTCTTGTTGCTGGCGAGACGGTGGGTATTGTGGGGGAAAGTGGATCTGGCAAAAGCACGCTCGCCTATGCAATTTTGCGATTAACCGAAAGCCAAGGGCAAATTAATTTTTGTGGGGTGGAGTTGCAGCATTTATCAAGAGCCGCTGTTCGACCGATGCGACCCCAAATGCAGATTATTTTTCAAGACCCCTTCAGTTCTTTGAATCCGCGATTATCTGTTGGTCAAATTGTTGCGGAAGGATTAGAGATTCATCAAAAGCAAATTGGAAAATTGGAAATTGAAAATCAAGTTCAATCTATTCTTCAAGAAGTTGGATTGTCGCCAGAGGCAAGCCATCGATATCCCCATGAATTTTCAGGAGGTCAGCGTCAGCGTATTGCCATTGCACGTGCCCTTATTTTAAAACCAAAACTACTTATTTTGGATGAACCCACCTCTGCGCTTGACCGATCTATTCAAGCCGAAATTATCGCGCTTCTTCGGGATTTACAAAAGCGCTATCAATTGGCGTATTTATTTATAAGTCATGATCTGAAGGTTGTGCGGGCAATGAGCCATCGCATCCTCGTGATGAAAGCGGGACAAGTTGTCGAACTTCAAGAAACCGAAAAACTTTTCACAAAGCCCACCAGCCCCTATACCAAAAGCCTAATCAAAGCGTCATTCGATCTATTAGAGAATAATTAGAACTTCTGTTTTCCCAAAACTTCTTTAATAATTCCTCATATACAAATTATTAATTTTATTACTTTATAATAATTTTTATCACTTTGTATAGGAATTGAAATGAGTATTGATAATAAAGAATGGTTGTTAGCAACTAATGATTTCTCTCTTTTGGGTTTAAAGTTTCTATATCTTTCAAACGGTGGGGCAATAGTTGCAATTCTAAGTAATATTAAAATTTTTGAGAAATGCTATTACATAGTTTTTTGGCCTATAATCAATTACATAATTGGTTTATTTCTAGCGTTTATGAGTAATTTTTGCGCCTATTTTTTATATAGAACTATTCTTTTAAATAAGCAAAATAATACAAATAAACCGTACGAATGTTGGATGCATTTTGCGGTTATTTTTTCAGTTTTAAGTTGTTTAGCTTTTTTTTACAGCTCATATATATTAATAACGACTTTCTTGTTTCCATTTTGTAAGTAAATATAATTAACAAAATAATATGAGTTAATCACAAGTAAGGTCTTGAATTCGTTGGATCATTTTGTGTTCGAGATAGGGTTCTGGCGTTCCATAATTTAAAACAGAGTTGGGCCAGGCATCATCATTTTCATATCGGGCAATAATGTGAATGTGAAGTTGACGAACCCGATTTCCTAAGATTTCTATATTTATTTTATGGGCATGAAGATGTTGCTTCATGTGTTCACTCACTTGCACAATTTCACCCCACAATAAACTCTGATCTTCTGGGGTTAGGTCAAATATTTCTACCAGATTTGAACGACGTGGTATGAGAACAATCCAGGGAAATCGACAATCATCTTTTAATCGAACCTGACAGAGGGGGAGATTCTGCACAAGAATGGTGGATGACTCCAGTTGGACGTCTAGATCAAAATAATTATGAGGTGTTATGGCGCTTCTCCTTATTTCCTCGATCTTATATAAAATAAAATCGTGGTCAAGGGGGGAATAGGGGGTTAGGCGTGACCAATCTCGAAAGATAAACCTGCGGGATCAATACCTAAACTTGCCAAGGCTTGACGCCATTTATTGTCAAGATCGGTATCAAATATGAGGCTTGCAGTTGCATCGATTGTTAACCAGCCATTTTCTTGAATTTCATGTTCCAGTTGTCCTGAACTCCACCCCACGTAACCTAAAGCGAGAAGGGTTTGTCGGGGACCCTCATTTATGGCCATGGCGCGTAAAATATCTAACGTTGCTGTCATTGCAAAGCCATTTTCAATGAGAACGGTTGATTCACTAACATAATCACTGGTATGGAGGACAAATCCTCGACCCACTTCTACAGGACCGCCATAATGAATGGGAACAGAATTATTTATTTCTGTGATTTTGACTTCCATTTGAGTCAGCAATTCTTCAAAGGTGACCGCAGGCAGGCCTTTATTAACAATAAGCCCCATAGCCCCTTGAGCATCATGTCCACAAATGTAAATCACGGCATGAGAAAAGCGTGGATCTGGCAAGAAAGGCATAGCAATCAATAGCTTGCCCGTTAAATCGTAGTTGTCTTTTAAGAAATAGGGGGCCTGCTCTGTTGCCACGATCGATTGTCTTTCTGTTAGTCTACCTTCTTTATAGTTTACCCCCCAATTCCTTTCCATACGATTAACGTGGCCCTTTCCTTCGTAGCTCAAGGAGGATATGCTAAACTTGATAAAATACTAATGAGGAGTTTCTTTCATGACCATTAAAGTCGGTAATCCTATTCCCAATTCAACAATAAAACAAGTCACAAGTGATGGTTTCCAAGATGTTAATATGGAAAACTTATGCAAAGGGAAAACCATTGCAATATTCGCTGTTCCAGGGGCCTTTACGCCTGTTTGCTCGACAATTCACTTGCCGGGATTTAATAAAGTTATGGATCAGTTTAAATCGAAAGGTATCGAGGTTGTCTGTCTTTCTGTCAATGATCCCTTTGTTATGAAAGCTTGGGGTGATTCAACAAATTCACATCCAGATATGGCCTTATTGGCAGATTGGGATGGTCAGTTTACCAAGGCCGTTGGGCTTGAATTTGACGGGTCAGGAGCCGGATTGGGCTTGCGATCGAAACGCTATAGCATGCTTGTGAAAGATGGTGTTGTAACGGTACTTAATATTGAAGATAGTACTGGCATATGTGATAAAAGCAGCGCTGATCGTCTTCTCAAAGCCCTTTAATAATGGCCACAGAAATTACCCTGTCCCATATTCAGCAAGCTGCAAAAGCTTTAAAGGATGTGGTTTTATTGACGCCGACTCTCTTTTCGCCATGGTTGAGTGAGAAGACAGGCGCGAGTGTGTTCTTAAAGTTAGAGAATTTGCAATTCCTGTCTTCTTTTAAAGTGCGAGGGGCATTTATCAAATTATCGCAACTTTCAGCTGATCAAAGGCAAAAAGGGGTGATTGCCATGTCAGCAGGGAACCACGCTCAAGGTGTGGCATATTTTGCTCGATCTATGGGGATAGCGGCCACGATTGTCATGCCTAAAAGTACACCTTTTGCTAAAGTTGAAAGCACCAGAAGTCTGGGGTGCACCCTTATACTTGAGGGTGAAAATTTAACCGCGGCTGGAACTTTTGCAGCCGATCTTGCCAAACGAGAAGGGCTCACCCTGATTCACCCTTATGATGATCCGGATATTATTATAGGACAAGGGACGGTTGCCCTCGAAATGTTGGCTGAAGTTCCAAATTTAGATGTCTTGGTTATTCCGATAGGGGGAGGGGGATTGGCGTCTGGGATGGCCATAGCCGCTAAAACTTTGAATCCAAAAATTGAGATTATTGGCGTGCAATCTGCCTATTGTCCCGCGATGGCACAAATCCTCTATCCCACTCGTAAGTTTCCAGCTCTAGAGCTTTTTTCCTCTCCCCTTGCGGAAGGCATCGCTGTGAAATCTCCCGGGATCATCACCCGAGAGATTTTAAAGAAATATTTATCCGATATTTTGATTGTCACCGAAGACCAAATTGAGGCGGCTATTGAAGATCTTTTAATCCATTCCAAACTTACTGTGGAAGGAGCGGGTGCTGCAGGTGTTGCCGCGTTAATGGCCTATGCTCCCACTTTTGCGGGCAAGAAAGTTGGTATTGTAATTTGCGGGGGCAATATTGATTCTCGCATCCTATCGTCTCTGCTTCTTCGGGGGCTTGTGCGTCATGGCAATCTTGTACGCCTAAAAATTGATATTAATGACGCGCCGGGAGTATTGGGCCAGATATCCAAAATTATTGGCGATACGGGAAGTAATATTTTTGAGATCAGTCATCAGCGCCTCTTTAACCACATAACTGTCAAGATGGCAGAACTGGATGCCGTTGTTGAAACTCGTGACCAGGAACATGCCAAAATTATTATTGAAGCCTTGCGAGAAAAGGGTTTTCATACCCAGATGATAGATTAAAAAAATTTGGACATTCCCCTTTTTTTGTTTTTGTTTTTAGGCTTCAGATACCTACCTTTGATAGAGTTCGTGTAAAAACTTGAAAGAGGGGTCTTTTTTTGTCGACAAAGGCGTTTCGTTTCTGCTATTTCACAAGGGGGGGCGCTTAGCTCAGTTGGTAGAGCAGCTGACTCTTAATCAGCGGGTCGCAGGTTCGAATCCTGCAGCGCCCACCAATCAAACAGCGGATTTCATGGAAATAACTTTTTCAGTCCCAAACAAATTGTCGGCAAATTGTCGGCATTAGGCGAAATTCCACAGGGAATGCATAAATATCTAGAATACAATTTCCTTCCATTTTTAGATGTGAAACTGAAAGAGGTTTAGATGAAAATTTTCTCAATCATTTTTCCTCAAAGCCCCCTGAACTATCCTCTTTTTATAAAACCTCCGTTTATAATGTGCAGGCTTCTGTCAAGCCCCCAGCAAGTGGTCCATTTTTTAAATTAGTCTTTCCTGTTAACGGAGTGAGCTTATAGTACTTTGCAACTGGCCAGAACCATTGAATAAATTCTGGTCTTTTGAGACTGAAGTGATCACTTTGGGGCAGGTGGTTTATAATTCAGTGATTTATGTGGCCTGACCTCATTGTAATGGTAATGCCAGTTTTCGATTAATATCTTAGCCTCTCTCAGGGTATAGAATATCTCACCATTCAATAATTCATCCCGTAATGAATCGTTAAATCGTTCATTATACCACTTTCCCAAGAACTTTCCGGTGTTATGTAAGTTATCTTTCACCCCAACTTGGGTAAGCCACTTTCTCACCTCCTTAGGTAAACTCAGCGCCAAAGCAAAAGCATTCATTGGAAAAGTTGGCGATATAAGTGCTTCTAATCATGGCAGGCATTAGCAGCTTGGCTAGATTTAGTCTCTCAATAATACTCTACCGGTTAAAGTACAGCTGGGAAGAATAAGTAAGCGAGAAGAAAGGTATTTGCAGTCTCTTCTTATTCCTGGAGCTCACTCTGTTTTGAAAACTCTTAAGCATAAAAAACAAGAAAGCTTATCGCCTTTGTTGACATGATCCAAAAATGTTGCTGATCGTTGAGGCCACAATAAAAGTATTGTTGCCTTTGCCAATAAGATGACTCGGATTGTATTGGCTTTATTATCCTCGGGATATTGTTACCAAGATAACTACAAGAAGACAGCTTTGAAGAAGGCAATTGCCTCAAACAAGTGTAAAAGAAAGTGTTAATAAACAGGAGAGTTAAAGGAATACCTACCAGGTGAGCACGAAAGAATATAACCTGATGGGGAAGAGTCAATCCCTTTTGCAGAATTCGCGAATATAAGGGCTTATATGTAAAGCCGCTTATATGAAGGGATACAGAAGGTTCGAATATCCATTAGTTCCAAGAGAATCAATAACACCTCTATAAAAAAGGCCGGATGCATGACTGATGCTTTATACTACATCAAAAAATACTTCTTGACTTGTGCGGCAGGTCCATGCATGACCGTGCCCTAACAGCTTGATAATTTGGTTGCTGATCCCCAAACAAGGAGGCGGCCGCAACTATGGGGCCGGCGGTTCGAAGATATTACCTGTTATATGGATACAAAAGGAGAAGCTAAATCTAAAGACACAAAATCATACCACTTGGCGCCAAGACCTCGCGAACATAGGGGATATTTTCTGGTTCCACCCACCAAGTCGAAACCGTCTCAGAAATTTGTTTCAATTGACCACGTTCTGTTGAGGCTTGCACCCAATCTTGGAATCGATGACCATTGATCAGTCTATTCAAATGCGCCTGACTGAGGACATTAAAGGGATAGATATCGCGTAGGTCACCGGTTTGATAACCTTCTTTACCTCTATAAACATCAAGCCACTTGGAAATTCGCTCTCTTTCTTTACCGTGTTCTGGATTCTCATAAGCAAGTTTTAAACCCTGAGAGAAGCCAATTGCATACGCATCTGGGCCATGTTTTTCATCACGCATAAATCCAATCCCATACTTTGGGGAGCATAATTGACAAAGATCAACGAGTAATTGTTCTAACACTCCATAAGAAAAGGGAATTGTGTCTTCATCAAAGCATAAATATGTCGTTCTATGATCAATGGAAAAATAGGCCATTAGCATCCAATTATAACTTGTTTTTGGTTCTCCCCCCCCATTAAAAGAAATAGTTTCTCTTTCATATCCTTCTTTTTCTAGCCTTTGCTTTCCGTTATTAAAAAGAACATATTTAGTTTGTGGCGAAAAACCTATGGTATTAGGTGGGTACCCATTTTTGGCCATCCACTCTTCCCCATACGCAACCCACTCTTTAATCTTAAACTGAGTCACATCAAAATCATATAGAGCCAAACATCCAATCATTATTTTGGCATTCCTTTTTTATAATCCCATGTAGGAATTTTCTTAACATCTACTTCCAATGTTACATCATTTGGTTTTAATTGATCACGAACTTTTAAATTTCTTCCCCTTAATACGTCTTCAATATCACTCTTGGACTGTATCTCTGTCGCTCTCATTTTTTTACCATCTTTTGAGACAGCTAGTACATCAGGAAGTCGGTTGCTTTCTAATTTTGTATCAATTCCATGTGCTCTCAAAGCCTTATGGTAACCGTTATTGAGATATACGGCACCAATCTCAGGATCCTTAGCATCCCTAATCGCTTGCTTTGCCGACTCAAGGGCATGGCCTGGTGTTTTTGTTTTTTGGGCATTTCCTTGAATTTTTAACTTCCACTCTTGACCTGGGCGAATTGTCAAAGAGGATTCTTTAGAAAGTTGTTTGGTTGTCCCTGCTAAATCTAGAGCTTCAATATTTTCTGATTTTGGTGGAATTCCGTGTTTGTCCGCTCCTGGTTTTTGAGGAATATTGTGGTTTGCCTTATTACCTTTTACTCCTTTTCCTTGTATCATTCTGGTTCCGTTGACCATAAGGGACATAACAGCACCTTCTATGCCGTTTTGTTGATAAGATGCATAAATTTCGTCGGCAACGCCAATTGCGTCAAAAGCCGGTCCAATTTTTGTTCCCGCTAATACAGTAGGGATTACATCCAGCAAGATAATCTTTGCAGCTGCTTCCTTGTCATTGTTTTCACATGCCTCAACAAGCCTTTCACATATTCCGTATACGCTATATATCTTCCATGCAGTCATTCCAACCCAAAATACAGCAGGCAAAAAATTATTCTCAATTGCATTGGTCGCTGTACCAATAGCAATATTAACATCTTGTTTTGTTAGTAAGGCACTTGTGGCAGCTATTATTTTACTCAAATCTGCAGCAATATCTGCCTTATTGGCGTAAACATCCAACTCTGGCCTAGAAATACTTTCTACTTCTTGATAACTCAAGTCAGAGCCTTTTGCCTTTCGGGCGGCTTCAATTTTCTTAATCAATGATGGTTTATCTGGTGCAAGAAGATCGGCTACAGTTTCGGCAACAAGCGCTCCAATAGCTCCTGCAAGAGCCCCTTTTGCAATGTCTTTGGCTAATATTCCTCCGGTCACACCTCCTAAAAAAGCATGAAGAAGCTTATGAGAAACAGCATCTATGTCTTGCGTATTGATATTATAAGCTTCACCAAGTTTATTGGCACCTACTCCCCCAATTACACCAGCTGCCAAACCCCGAAGACCTTGCATCAGGGCTTCATCCAGATTTTCACCCCCCAGAGCAATACCCATACCGCCACTAATAGCACCTTTCAAAAGGTTTGCTCTTAAGTGTGCTGTAATGCCGGCACTCATATCTACCTTTGTAATGGCTGCTAGTTTGGAAGCACTTGTTTCAATGCCCAACTTATCTCCAATACCTGCCGTTAAACCGGCAGTCATAACAGAAATGCCCATCGATTTCAAAGTATCGCTGCTTGCAAGGCTTTTTGCAGCTTTAAGTACATTCCCTTCATTGCTTAATAGGGCAAGAGCAGCTTGTGAACACACAGAGGTAAAAGCGGCAGCTGTCATGCTTGAAACAACAGTTCCAGTAGTTGTTAAAGTAACCACTCCTGCTGCGCTTGTGGTAGTTAAGCCACCAGCTGTGGTTATCATGCCCCCTAAGGCAGAACCTGCTCCTGCTGTGCAAATACTCACAGCCAAGGCAACAACAGCTGCAAGTGCCTGCGTCGGACCTTGAGTTTTTTGAGATTTAACGTGATGAAACTCTTCCAGAATATCATAGGTTAATTTTCCGTTATGATTATCCAATTGTTTCAGAAAATCTAGAGTTTGGCCTTGAACAGATTGAACGATAGTCTCTCTCGCTTTGATCTCAAGTTTTCCGTCAAATTTAGATGCCGCAAAGGTTCGATGCTCTTCCACACGAGATTGTTGTTTTTGCCAAGCAACGCTTTTACTCGAACTCATTGAAGACGAAGAGGAGTGATTCGTTCCTTGAAGAATTTTAACAATCCCCGTAAGGGCTGCAAGAGTTGTTTTGGGAGTGTGACTTGCAAGATTTGTAACGGCAATATCCCCACCAGAATCAATATCTACTGATACTTTGCTCGACAGATTCGCCCCTTGAGATCGAGAGTCAATGCTACTTGTATTTGTCTTCTTCGTGCTCTTTAGCCCATTGCCCTTTTTCTTGGAGGATGATTCGTGTTCATGAGTATTGTTAACATCATGAATTACTACCCCTTGTCCCCCTTTAATTAATACAGTTTCTTCTGCGTTAACTTTTGGAGCATGGAGATCCTGGTATCCTCCAGCCACAGAAGTAAAAGCACCACCTGTTTCGTGGCAAGACACTTCGTGCTCAACTTTTTTATCCCGCGTGTTGGTGTTCTTTTTTTTCGACTTTGTCTCGCTTATTTCTTGAGATTCAAGAGGAAGAGAAGCGTCAACGGTATGTTGACCTGCATTTAATGAAGTTTCCGTTCCAGATCTCGTTTTAACTGCTGTAAATCGAATGTTTCTACCAGCAAGTATGTCCAGTTTTTTTCCAACTTCAGCGCCAGCTTGGATTTTTTTGTCTCTGTAATTCTGAGATTCTCCTTCTCGATCCACTAAAGAAGTTAAGAGAACATCTTTACCAGCTTCAATAGCAACATTTCCAGTTCTTCCTCTAATAAGGCTGCCCTCAGCGTTGACGTCCCCCTCATTGGCTGTGAGATAAACATCTTCAAACGCTTCTAAAAGCGCTCGATCAAGGTTAATATTTTCTTTAAGTGCTTGAAGATGAATATTTTTTCCCATTATGGAATCCGAAACATCAATTCCCGTTTCTGATACAACCTCAATGGAACCAGAACTTTTTAATGATGCGTTGATGGCAACTTTATAAAGTGCTAAGGCAACATTTCGATGCCAAACGGTCGGTAGATTCAAGTTTAATGTTAAATCACGAGCATCTATACAAACGCTGTCACAGTGCACCAATTCATCGATCAGTCTTTTGACGCTCTCAATGCCATTTTCATACTTGGCTAAGTGAAGTTTGATCAAACCAGCGGTTATTTTGCTGGGATCAATCTGGGCTTCTGGAGCCCTTAGGTTGAACTGTTCATTAGCTTTTATAGTCAGGTCTCTAAGATCGGGCTTCCCCTCTTTTACTTCAATTGAAGCCACATCTGCTGTTAGCGAACTATTCTTGGCAGCCATTTGGTCTGCAAGGAGTCCCAAGACAGGTGCCTTAAGTTGGGCATCTTCAAGGCTTATACTCTTTGCTTTATTAACTAGGCTTTCGGTAAAAGCCGCATCACCTCGAAACTTTGTCGATTCATCTATAACAAGGAATGCTTTCTTCCCACCCAATTCTCCATCTTGAACAAGGTGCTTCGCACGAGCTTTTAGATCTTGAATATTTACGGAATCTTTAAGGTGCAATGTATCTTGCGAATGGAGAAGAGCTTCTTTTGCCCTAGTTTCTCCTCCGAGGGCTAAATTATTTCCATCAACTGTAAGCTTATTCAGATCTGCATTCCAGGTAGTCGCGATATCATCACATTGAGCTGCTAGGGTGCCATCACTATTAACGACTCCCCCTAAATTCGCAGTTTTGCCGCTAAGATCAATGTCTTTTGAATTTGTATCTCCTGAATGGTCAATATTTTGATTTGCAACAACGGTTGTTCTCTCTGCGGTTGCTTTCCAAGACAAATCAGCGCTTTCGGCTGCAACACCAATATTTTTTGTTTGAATATCTGCAGAAATATTGGCTAAGCCGCCTGTTTTAAATGTTGTCTTTTCTAACGCTATGGCCTTTTCACCAACATTCAGTGATTTTGCTCCCTCCATATGGAGTTTGTCTGTCATTTCAACATTAGCTGTTGATTTTAGATGACCTGGGGTTACCGCGGTTAAATTCTCTCCTTTTTTATCTCCAGCAAGCGCCATCTGACTTTCAGCCGTATATTGGATGGTTTTTGCCTGATCATTTCCAATGGCTTCTAATTCTCCACTGGCGTCCACCCTTAACAGATTGGCAACTTCTGCATTCCCTGATTGTCTTACATCTTTTGCCTGCACACTATGGTTGTTACTTGTCACATTTGCCGTAACACTAGCTAAGCCATTTGATTCAATGTGGCTATTGCCTTGAGACTTGATTTCACCTCCTATTGACGCTTCATTAACACCCCGTAAAAGCGTCAAGTCTATTGTCTTGAGATCCGCCTCTGACTTCAAACGATTTTGAGCAATAGCTACAAAAGTTGATCCCTCCTTGGGACCTGCAAGGTCCATAGTATTGCCAGCAGAATAGTGTTGATGCTTAGCCTTGTCTGCTCCAGTATTCTCAAGGTCGTGTCGGACATTTACTTCCAAAGCAGCTGCTATATTGTTTTCCCCGGTCATCTTTGCATCAAAACCCTGAATTCCAAGGTTATGAGCTTTAATTATTGCAGATGTTGAAACTGCACCATTGGAATTCAGATATACCGTTTCACCTACTTTAAGGCGGTCAGTAACTGCTAATGATTCGTTTCCTTGAAAAAAAGCGTTGCCAGTAAGATTTACGTTAGCAGCTATATTTGCTGAACCTTGAGAAACAGACACTAAACTACCACCCGTCTTGTTGCCAGACAGAGAAGTATTCCTTCCAGCAGAATATTGAAGGATAGTGGCTGTATCATCTGATGAAACATCAAGGTTTCTATGAGCTACCATGCTTAAATGTTCAGAAATATCATTATGACCGGATGCACCTAAGTCTTGCCCTTGAACATGAAGCGAACGACTTTGAATCACACCAGTAAGTAATCCTTGTCCTTTTGTCCTGATGTCCACCGCTCCACAGTGTTCCTGGCTCCCCCCAACTCTTACGGAATTTTCACCGCTTAGACTTACTTCTCTGGCATTCTGTATTGTTGCATCCGTTTGCAAGGAATCCCTTGCGGTTGAAACGAGTGAATCCGCATTAATAGTCTTATGGAGGCCGACAGTTTTACCCTCAAACTGTGCATGTGATGCCGTTGTTTGAGCATGATGAGAAAACGTACTCTCCGCTTGGGCTTTGATCAGTTTAACCAGCACCTCCCCAGATAAATTCACGTTTTCACCCAAAAGAAAAAACTGCAAAGCTTGAGTAAGCCCCATATGAAGAAGTTCAGGAGCTTGAAGGGTCAAACAATTCTCAATCGTATTAATTCCGTCAGATGTTAGGAACTTCCCGCTTCTTAATAAGGCATCTTTTACCGTGAAGCGACTTGACGGTTCTTGAGTTAATATTGTCCTGGTTTCGATATTGGCTCTGTCAGCCACCACAGATCCACTTAAGGATGCCGTATTGCTTTGAGCATGCAAATGTTTGGTACTCAACTCTTGCACGTTTAACTGTAAATGATTTTCAAGATTGATTGAGGTCAGGTATCCACCTTTTAAGATTCCGTTTAATACAGCATCAACCCCTTGAATATCAATTTTGTTTTGTTGAAAATGGTCAACGAGCTGAGTCGAACCAGAAACGAGTATGTTTTTGCCATGAAATTTCATTTCGCCTGTATAAGATGAAACTTTTCCTTCTTGACGAAGGCTCGGAGCACTCAAGAATACCCCATTTCCCTTTAATAGGCTGAGTAACTCCATTTTTTTCTTATATTCGTTAATTTGATAGGGCAGAGATGATTGCGGTTTTGGTTGTTCAGATGTTTCTAAGGTAGGGCCAACATCATATTGATTATAGGGAAGCTGTGACTCAGGAACCTTTCGTACATTTATATTTCCTTTATGAACCAAGGTTGATTGACTATCGAGCATGACTTTAGAAGCCGCCGTGATTTTTGCAGCCGATCTGCCCTGTACAGCATCTGTTTCAAGTCTCATTTTTGTCGTCGTAAAGAATCGATCTCCCTCAAAGACAAATTCATTGCCAAAATAGGCAGAGTTACATTGAATAAGCGAAATATTTGGAGTGTAGAGATTTCCCAAATTGGAATATTTTCCTCCTTGGAAACGATGTAAGACACCCGCAAATATTCGGGAATTCTTATCACCTTCAAAATGATCTCCCATCAATTGAACTAATCTTTTTGATCTCATGGCCCCTTGGTTCGTAAAAGACCGAAACCCTGGCTTATCTTCTGGTGCGGCTTCAAAGAGCGAAACGCCTAAAAGAACATCTTGTTCGGCTTTAAAATCTCCTTTCTGTCCATTGTGTCCTTCTTGAAAATCTAAATGAATCGACTGTGCCCATGTAGATTGATTGTTATTAATGCGTTTACCTTTTAACAATAAATCCGATAGTCCTCGAAATGATCCTTCGAGAGTAAGATCCCCTTTACGACTCCATCCTTTCCAGGGAGCGTGGGAGGCGATATTTCCATCTAAGGAAAGGCTTTCGGCATCAAAGGTGGCTTCTTGCGAAAAAATCCCCCCTAAGACTTTTAAAAACCCCTTTGTCACAACAGTCAGCGGTCCGTAGGCATGAGAGCTAATTTGCTCTGACAAAGCGCTCAAGATTGCGCTTTCTTCTACTCCCGGTTGATTTTCTTTGTCTAGTTCTGATTGCGATGAAAACCGGCCATCCAGAACGATGGGGGCTTTACCACCAATAAATTGAAGATGACCCTTCTCAGAACTCACCATCCCAATAGGCTTTTCTCCATCTAAAAGAACGAGTGCTCTGTCAGCTTTCCACAAATCAGGATCCAAGGCTAAAGAATACAACCCCTCTTTGTTGGGACTAACCTGAAGGATGGAAAGACCAGATTCAGCAGCAAGAGCGTTTTTTGGGGATACCAAAATCGTTCCTTCTTTAACCATCGCTTCCATCGCATCAACAGGCATGGCATACATGACTTGAAGGAAAGAAAGAAAATAAACCAGAACACGATAAGAGAATGCCTTCAACTTACCCATAAGGATTTGCTTTAGTGGAATTGACATATCCATTTTATTTTCCTCTTTTCTAAATGCCATTTTAATTCACAATGAGCTTGAAATTTTGCCTTTTAAGAGCTTCAAGTCGAGCTTTGGTTCCAACGCTAATATTCCCATCCTTTATTCCAAGACTCAAAACCGTGAGGGTTAAATTGTTATTAAGACCATCAAGTAAGGTGAGAAAAACTGTCTCATGAAAACTCATTCTATCTAAATATAGAGACTTTAACGTGCGATTCTGTCCTAGAGCGATTACGCCTCTGATCGTAATTCCAGGATTGTTGGATAGCGAAATATTTGTGAGTTTTGTATTAAGCGCCAGGGCACATACCTGATCATCATTAACTCCAGCTTCGTTGGCATAAAACTTCTTCTCGGTGTATTCATCTGAAAATGTTTCAAGCACTTTCCTATCCATCCCCCTAATTGTCGAACATCCCCCGACGTTAAGGCTGAATATTCCCTTCTTAAGATCAAAAATTCGATAAAGGTCTGCGGCCAAAATTTGGGTGTTTTGACAAGATAATTTTTGAAGGTTAGCTGCACTCCTCAATGTTAATCTATCCAACCTTATTGAATTGTCTGCCGAGAGCTCGGTGAGTAAGGGCGCTTCTAGACTAATTTCGAGAAGCGAACCCATATCATTAAGCGTTAACATTGTGAGCTTTCTAAACGTTACTGCAGAAGATCTCCCCCCCTCTTTCTTGCAAAACTCCACAATACCTGTTGTTGAGAGATTTAGAGCCTCTAATGCTGGATTTTTATCGGAAAGGTTCAACACAGAAGCGTTGGTAATATTGCTACAACCTTCCAAATTGACATCTCGCAATTGTCCTTGAATTAGAGTTGAAAACAAACTGTCTATTAGCCCCTTACAATTTGGTAAGTGAACTGTGGTCAGATAAATAGCAAAATTTCCAAGGGCAGATAATGATATAACTTGATTATCTGCTGAAAGTGTTGAAATTCTACCACTATTCACAAGTGTTTCCAGATACTGAGTATCTTGTTGGCAACTCCTAATCAATGTCAGAAGGCTTGGATTCTTCACAGGAGCATCAGACAGAGCTAACAACAATTGACTATCGGCCATCAAATTCCGCCCTAAGACTTCCACAGAGCTTAGGTTGGGAAATTTCTTTGTAAGGGAAACAAGCTTCACAAACTCATTTGGATCTCTTGTGGGAGTGCTGTCCCCAAGAAATGTTAGAGAAGTAAGATATGGTGAAAGAAAATTACTATTTATGAGTTCTTGGTATAAATCCTGCCTTTCTTCAGCAGAACTGCAAGCAACAGAAACAGGCGGCAGAAGTTCTACAGAACCAGAGTTCGTATTTTCAAAGGAGTATTTAAACTTTCTATTTCCATCTTTTCGAACAAGTTCTTTAGTTTCAATCGAATAAAAACCTTCATCTAAGAAATCCCCATCAAAGTCCTTGATTTTATATCCATCCGATAATTTTAGTGTTTTGTGTGTTTTTAGAACATATTGAACCTGTAATGGGTTTGTTCTTCTTGATGGAAGTCCGAACTTATCAATAGGATGCCATTGTTCACTATAAACTCGAGTCAGATAGAATACTTTCCCATCACTATAGAGGTAAGAACTTGGTAGGAGGTGTGTTTGACAAGGAGATGTGTCATAATATTCACCAAGTTCTTCCGTGTCAGGGGATAAGATCATTGTTGTGAGAACGTCTCCGTGTGCCAACTCTTTTGATGAGTATCCATGCCAATCTTCAAGGCCATCAATATCAAGAATTTGAACGGGGTATACAAAATCTTTACAGACGGTATTTGTTTTATATAATTGCGCTCCATCAAAATATCTTTTTTGGGGACTGAAATAGGTTTTTACAGAACTTGGTACGACTGCATGACGAAATGATTCCTGTTTTTTCCCATTTTGTTCAACGACAGGTACTTTTTGCTGATCGCCGTTAACATAGTATTTAGAGGCCGTAATGGTGGTGACATGATCTACGTCATTGTGAGAAACGCCAAATTCCACTTGGTGCTGATAGCGAACTTGAGGCTCCTCAGCATCTGGCGTATATCTTTCACTCGCGAGATGTTGTATCCTTTTTACCCATTCATTAGCGTCGGGTTCTACACCCTTGATTGAGTGAATATTTGCCCCTATCAATGCAGTAAAAATTAGAAGTTTAGCCTTTACTTGAAAAAATCTAAATTTGTCTTGCATTTGAATTCTTTTCTCTAATACCATTGGCCTTCTCCTTAAATTATACAATTTTGTTCATTTGTTCACGATCGAACAGATAAGGAAAATAAATCTGAAGATCCCGGTTTTCCTAGTGTTTATTTAGACTCAGGAGATTTATTCCTCCTGAGTCATTCATAATGTCTATTCTTTCTCAATCAATCCCTCATAGATTAGGGAATGATCGAACAAATGGGTTCGCAGCAGTTTGTGCATTGTAGGCATCTCTATATTCCTGCTTTAAAGCATCCCCGTTGAGAGGGATTTGTAGAAGTTGATTTAATTGACCGGCATCATTTAAACCAGGTGGAACAATCCCAGAGGAAGCCCGTTCCGGATCTCGAGCAATATAGCCCCTATTTGTTATAGTTTTCTCAACTGGTTTAGTAGGGCCTATATGCAAAGTCTGATTCTTGAAAAGTGTGTATTGTTCTGTGCCAATAACAACCTCTCCCTGACAATGCCTTCCATGTGTCCCTCCCACACCTACTATACCGGGATCTCCATTACCCCCTGCTTGAGCAACAGCATTTTGAATCGGGTTATTCCACTGACCGTCAATGAGAACTGTGCCATTTTTCCCAGCTAATCCACCTCTCCCTCCTTGCCCAGAATTTTGCCCAGGAGTTCCGTCGGTTCCTTTGTCTCCATAAAATTGGTGGGTTTCCCAGAATCTTCTTGACTGGTTATTCCCAAGTGAGTATTCACCATTATCTTGAGATGTATTTGTGATTGTTAATAAAACCCCATCATTCCCTGCGATACCGTTTGCACCATTGCCACCATTGCCCCCACGTCCTCCATTGCCCCCCATGGTATTAACCGTAAGAGCATTAATATTCTCATATGTATGGGCTTTTCCATAAAAATGGCCTCCATGTTGACCATGAGTTCCAGGTAATCCGGGTTGACCTACGCCCCCATTAACGCCAAGAACTCCCATAGCTCCATTATCTCCAACTGTGCCATGGGCTCCTGATAGATTAAGGATTCTTGCTGGGCCGACTACGCGTAAGTGAGGAGACAATAAACATGTTAGTGTTCCCGGGAATCTAAGGTCTGCATCAATTAGAAGGGTGTTGAAACTATAAACTTTCAACGTGTTGATGGGATTATTATTTCCGCTAGCTCTCAATTGGGCTACAGCTCTATTGACGTCGCTTGTTCCCAGAATCGTACCTCTTAATGTTAGAATGCCATTCCCATATTCATAGGAAGGAAGAATTCCTTGAACATTAGCTGCAGGGGCAGCACTTAAGGAAGTCACTTGCTGAATTCCACCGTTAAGTGCCGCTCCCCAAGCTTGAGTATCATAGTTAACTGCATCGTTAATCCTTTTTAGAAAGGTAATCGTATTAATCCTAGCGGTAATACGATCTGCTTGGAGTAGTCCATTGAGTTGATTGCTAAAATTCAAAGGGTTATCGGGGGAAATTTGTTGAACAATCGTATTGAGTTGTCCTGCAATATTTCCCATTGCTGTTCTTAAAGCGGTGATGTCGTTTGGGGCTAGATTGATTATCTCTTGCATACAATGATTTGTTATCAATCTTACTTCTTCTATTCTTATATACTCTGCAAGAGATGCATTAAGCCTTAACCCTAAATTTCCAACAAGCTCCCGCGCTTGGGGTGTAACGGCAATGTTCACTCTGGGATAAGCAATCGGATTGGTGTTTGCAATCAGATTATTTAGAATCCGCAGGCGATCTGCTGGTCGGTCATAAGCTCCTAATTGAGTTGGTTTGGAGAAAAACGAAACTCGAGTTGCGCCATTAGCCGCAAGGAATCTTATAAGATTGATGACTTTTCCATCTCGATTGGTGTTTAGAAGATTACGATGGTTTGCATCCGCTTCCTGTAAAACTTCTTGGAAAATTGTTTCTGGTAAATTTGTGTGTTTAGTGATGACAACATTAAGCCCTTGTTTCAACTGATCCATTGATTCAAACATATCAACTAATCTCCCGAATTTTTCGGAAAGGTTCTCATACCCTGGTCCATCAAGGTCATTTTCAGCCAGAGCAAATAATACTTTTGCATTTGCTTGATTCTGAATTAATTGATGAGCAAAAATAGCATTCAGAATAACTTGTTGAGGTCCTTCTGGATCATTATTTCCTGGAAAATCGAAAAGTTTGAGCCTATTTTGTGGATCATACCACATACAAGGTTCTAAAGTACCCCGCTCACCTGTATGACTGATTCTAAAACCCGGCAATAGATTATTTGCATCAACATGGAGTCTTAACTCTCTGGGATTTGCCTGTTCTGCTATAATCGGTTTGTTCGCTAGAAGATGGTGTAGAGAAGTTTTGCCAATTCTAGGTGCTCCGATAACCACGACTGAGCAGATTGCGTCTGGATGAACTTCAGCAAAGTCTTGGACTCTTTGTTGGACTCGATTCACAGAAGCCTCCAGGGCAGCGGGATCAACAGCTCTTTCTGCTGCTAAAATGCTTTGTGGGTAGGATGTTAAAATTCCACCCAAAAGAGTTAATGTGATTAGTGATTTTTTTTTCATCTTCTATTTTCCTTTTGTAAAATTATTCTCATACTTTCCTGGTTGTTAATATGCTCTAAACACAAAGCCGCTCTTTAAGTCGTTGGTATTCTATAAGAAAAGTTTTGCCCCTCATTGGATTACCCCCGATCTTGCTTCTATAAGGCTCCGTATCCATTCTCCTATTGAAGATTAGGGAATGATCGAACAAATGGATTTGCCGCTCCTTGCGCATTGTAGAAATCGCTATATTCCTGCCTTAAAGCATCCCCGTTGAGAGGGATTTGGAGAAGTTGATTTGATTGACCGACATCATTGAAGCCTTGCGGATTAATCCCGTTTGGAGCAGATGCTGGATTTCGGGGAAGATGGGCTCTTACTACTGTATAATGCTCACCGTTTTTTTGCCAATCACCCCTTCTGGGTTTCCAGCTATTTTCTTTCTTAGTGCCAGTGCAATGCTGTCCATGTTTCCCCCCCATACCTGCTACACCGGTAATTCCATTATCCCCCTCGGTAGCAACAGCATTTTGAATTGCATTGTTCCATTGACCGTCAATGAGAACTGTGCCATTTTTCCCAGCTAATCCACCTCTCCCTCCTTGCCCAGAATTTTGGCCAGGAGTTCCATCGGTTCCCTGATCATGATATTCCCAAAATTCATCTATCTCCGGGTATTTGCCAGATTGATAACGAACACTCCTATTCTCAGTTACTTTAGCCAAATTTCCATCAATCCCTGGAATACCATCTGCACCATTGCCACCATTACCGCCACGTCCTCCATTACCACCCGTGGTAAGAACAGAAAGACCATTAATGTTTTCGTAAACACTAGAAAACCCAAATAAATGGCCTCCATGTTGTCCGTGACTAGCTGGCGTACCTGGAAGGCCGGGTCCCCCATCCTGACCATTAGCACCATGTGCGCCACAAAGGTTTATGATTCTTTGCCCAAAGACTCGAGTGTGAGGCGAGATTAAAGCTACCAAAGTTCCTGGAAGCGTCAAGTTTTCGTCAATCAGCAGAGTGTTCAAACTAAATACCCTTAAGGCAAGAATTGGTCGTGTATCATGTTGGTTGATCCTTGCAACTAGTGCTCGATTAACATCACTCGAGCCTAGTAAATTCCCTTTTAATAAGAGAGTACCATTACCGTACTCACATTGGGGTGCTACTGTGAGAGAAGTAATATTTTGAATCGTTACTCTAAGAGCCTCAGCCCAAGCTGCAGTATCATAGGTGACTGCATTGTTAATATCTCTTAAGAATTTCAGAGTGCAGATTCTGTGGGACAGATTGTCCACATGGAGAATGCTGTTCAAACGATTCGCAAAATCCATTGGATTATCAGGAGTAGCAAGCTGAGTGACAGTTTGAAGTTGTCCAAGGAGATTAGCAAATTCCGCCCTCAATGTCGCAATAGGCCCTAGAGGGAAATGGCTAATTCTTTGAGTACAGTGGTCGATAATCAGTTGTGCTTGTTGATTTCTGATATAGTCTGTCAAAGAGGTATTGAACCTTTGACCTAAAGTGCTAACAATTTCTCGAGCTTGAGGCGACACAGAAACTCTAATAGTTGGGGTGTTAACAGGAGTGGCATGACCCAAATTCCTAAATATTCTTTGGAAACAGTTGGGATTTTGGTAGGCACCTACCTGAAGAGGTTTCGGAAAAAAGGAGACACTTGTCGGTCCATGGTTTGCCAAGAAACGAACGAGCTCCATAACACGAGGGTTCCGATTTAAGTGATTCTCATTGTCACCTTCTGCTTCGTCCCTAACATTTTGAAAGATTGTATCTGTCATGTCAGTTTGCTTCGTGATAACAACATTAAGAGCTTGAGTTAATTGGCCCATAGACTCAAACATATTAACAAGTTTTCCTAATCGATCCGCCAAATTGCTATATCGAGGTTCGTCGAAGTCAGTTTCTGATGATCCGGAGCGTCTTCGAGAAAAAGCTAAATGACATTTCAGCTCAAATTCGCCAAAAACCCCCTTCTTTTACAATTTATTATTGGCAAGGAAATGATGAGTGCTCAGCACTTGTACAGCAATTCGAAACGCATCTAAAACTCGCAGGTATGTTAGTCACGGTTCAAAGCCTAAAGGGCTCATGCTCTTTAGACTCCTTTATGGAAGAAACGAGTAAGAGCTCAGAAAAGCACCATCGGTATGTAATTCCCAAAGCCCTTCAGACTGAGCTTAAAAACAAACAAGTAGAGAATAACTTGCTGATATCTTCACTCACTTTTGAAGAATGCGAAAATTCTGATTCTCTCATATTTTTAAAAGAGAATACAAAAAATGCTCTTACACCCTTTTATTTTTCAGAAACATTTTCCACAGTTTCATTGGGAAATGGAAGCACCTATTATCATTCTTTCATCAAAATCCTAATGCACCTTCTTCCAGAGAATGATTTTGAAGACTTTCTAGTAAAGATTCAGCGTCATAACGGCGAAACTGGTGAATCTATTGTATCAAACTCAACTCAGTCTTATCTGCCAATCCAAAATACAAAATCATATTTTGGGAATCTTAAAACTGAATTTCTTAATATTCTTTATCAAAGAAAATGGCAACTTAGGTTTCTAACTTCCCTTCTACTCATTATTCTTTCAACTACTTTTTTGGGGGGGAGTATTTTTTCCATAAAGAGGTCGCCAATCCGGGAAGCTTCCGTTCGGTCTGACTTACCTATCCCTTCTAAACCCACATTTTTGAATAGAACCGATCTTATTGCTGAAATTTCAAACAGTTTTAAGGATACACCTGAAATCCAAACTATTGCTATTATCGGACCCGGTGGTTCAGGGAAGACAACACTTGCTCGTCAATATGCACGCTCTCAAAAATCACCTATTGTTTGGGAAATAAATGCTGAAACTCAAGAAAGTCTTAGGAATTCATTTGAAAATTTTGCTTATGCTCTTTTAAAAACGGATGAAGAAAAAAAGGTAATGCGCGAGCTTCAAGGTATTAAAATGGCAGCGGAAAAAGATAAGAAAATAATTCAATTGGTAAAAGATTCTCTGAAGTTACGAACAGGTTGGTTGTTGATCTTTGATAACGTAGAAAAATTTAGCGATATTCAAAAATATTTTCCCTCGGACCCAAATGTGTGGGGAAATGGAAAAGTGATTCTGACCACAAGAGACAGTCATATTCAAAATAATAGCCAGATACAATTAGCCATACAGGTAGGGGAGCTAGAACCGTCGGAAAAATTAAATTTTTTTTTAAAAATTATGAATCATAGTTCTGGGCCTTCCTCCTCTCTTTCTAACAAAGGGGAGATAGAGAAGTTTTTAAATAATATACCCTCTTTTCCTCTAGATGTTTCTTTGGCAGCCCATTATTTAAAAGCAACTAGCACTTCTTATGAAGAGTACTTAATGCTCTTGAAGACAAGTAATAATGAGTTTTTAGAAATGCAGGAAAATGTTCTTAAAGACTCAACCAACTATACGAAAACTCGTTATAATATTATTGCAACTTCATTAAAAAAATTGACTAATGCCAACAAAGATTTTTCTGAGTTATTGCTCTTTATAAGCCTTATAGGCTCTCAAAATATTCCAAGAGACTTATTGCACAGATGTAAAGAAAAAACTATTGTTGATAATTTTATCTATCATTTAAAAAAATATTCACTGCTGACTGGTGAGGATAGTTTATCATCGCAGAATAATACATTTTCTCTCCATCGAAGCACGCAAGCGATTATTTTACCCTATCTTTTAGATGCACTACCTCTAGAAAAAAGAAACGAATTATTGAAGCGCATTACAAGAATCTTTGCCTATTATATAATTGATGCTGTAGATAAAGAAGAATTTTTAAAGCTAAAATATTTTGTAAGTCACATTAATGTTTTTTTAAGTTTTACAAATCTTATCAACGATGAGTATAAGCACATCATTACTAGTGAGTTAGGTATAATATATTATTATGAAAACAAATTTGTTATTGCAAAAAATTATTTAGAAAATAATATTGAATATTTTAATAATTTACAAAATATTAATCACTCTAGAATTGTAAGGTTATCAATATATTTGGGTAGTGTGTATTTTAACTTAGGAAATTATGAGAAAGCTAAAGATTATTTTGAAAGAAGTGTTGTTATATCCAAAAAACATCTCCCAAAAGACTATAAATTATTTTCAATGGCCTTAAATTCTTTAGGTAATTTTTATAAGATTTTAGGTAAATATGAAGAATCTAAAAAATTATTAGAAGAAAGCCTTGCAATTTATGAAAAGTATTTACCACAAAATTTCAATGATATAGCTAGTACATTAACAAACTTAGGAAGTCTTTATGCAATTCTTGGTGAACATACAAAATCAATAGAATTTCACCAAAAAAGTCTAGATATTTTGGAACAGAATTTTCCTGAAAACCATCCTGCCGTTCCTTTGGCATTAATACATTTAGGAGCAGTATACAGAATTACGGGAGATTACTATACATCGAAGAAATTGTTAGAAAGGGCTCTTAGAATTTCTAAACTGCACTTTTCAGATAATTACAATTATATAGCCCGCACTTCTTGTCACCTGGGAAATGTTTATAGAAAACTTGGATACTATGAGAAAGCTAAAGTACTTCTTGAACAAAGTCTCAAAATTTATGATCAATATTCTCCCGACGACTATGTTGGAAAGTCTTGGCCTTTAGCGCACCTAGGCATTCTTAATTACAATATTGGCAATTATGATAAAGCAGGTGATTTGTTAGAAAAAAGCCTTGTTCTTCTCAAGAAACATCTTCCAGAAAATCATATTGAAATTTCTTGGGTTCTTGCCCATCTAGGCATCGTTAATCGAGAAATAGGTAAGCTTGAAATATCCAAAAGTCAACTGGAGAAAAGCCTCGCAATTTATAAGAAATGTCTTCCCAATAATCATGTTGGAATTCCCTGGGTTATGATGCACTTGGCAAACACGTATAGCAAAATGGGGTATCATGAAAAAGCCCGAATTTTACTTGAAGAAAGTGTCCAGCTTCATAAAAATATATTCAAACAGGATAATATAAGACTTTCATGGGTCTCGGCACAACTGGGTAATATTTATTTGCATTTAAAAAATTACGAAAAAGCAAAAGCCTTAATTGAACATAGTCTTGAAAATCATCAAAAATACTATCAAAAGACTCATCCCAAAATTGCTTGGATGAATTCGCGCTTAAAGGTTGTTAACAAAGAGCTCGAGTTAATCAATAATAGCCAATGACAGTTTTTTAACCGTTTTGATAAATTCAACTTCAGGAGAGTGCCATGATTAATTTAAAATCCTTTATACACAAACGACCATTAAAATTTTTCATTACATTAATTGTAACTTTTTATTCAAATTCCCTCATTCTAGCGGAGGAAGAAGAAAGTAAAATAGTTACGCACTATTATAAGGCGCCCTGCTTAGATGTAGATAGGATACAAAAGAAAGGAATTTGTGTTCGTCCAGGGCATAAAGAACCATATGATCTAGGATTTAAATCTCATGGTGGCCAGCTTGTAATTACGACAAGTGGTTTTGGGGGATCAGGGATTACAATAGGAGAGGGGGCGGTAGAATATCAAATCGAACGCTTAGAAAAAGAGATGGGTAGTTTTCTTAAGCATGGCAAGGAAACTGAAATTGCGATAGTCGGATCAGGACTAATTGGAAGTTTATCAGCGTTGCACTTAAAAACGCGTGGTTATAAAAATATAATCATGATAACAGACGAAATGACTGCCTCAGCGACACCAAATGCGGGTGGATTTATTGCAGCTTCCATTGATAGCCAGCATCCGGAATCTCTTAGATATAAAGAATTCTGCATTAAATCTTTTAAAAGATTTTCCCAATGTACCAGTGGCACACACCCTTTTATAGAGGATACCGATGAGACAGTTAGAAGATTACCTATTTATCGTGTTGGGGGTAAAAGCCCAGCCCTAGAAACTTATGTAGAAAATGACCTTATGTCTCCGGGGTTTGAAGTAAGGTTGCAAATTGAAGATACGGATAAATCTCACAATATGTACTGTTATAAAGATGGAATGTTTGTCAATACTGCTCATTTTCAATCTCTTCTTCATAAACAACTAAATAGACATCAAATTGTTATTAAGCAACAGCACATTAACTCCTTTGACGAAATTTCTTCAAAAATCGTTTTTAACTGTGCTGGAGCTCTGGCAGGAAGATTAACGGGAGAAGAAAATAGGTATGCACCAACTCTCGGCCATTATATGCTTCTTTGTAATCAGGATAAAGACTCAAAGGGGCTTGGTTATAATAATAGTATATTAATTGCTCCTGGCAATGAATTCAAAACTCCAACTGGCTTAGTTGGCCGAAATTTCCTTAATCTTTTTCCTAAAACAAATATTGGAGGAAAAAACGGGGAAGATTACCAAGCTTTCTTGGGCGGTAGCTTTATAGAAAATGTTAAGCTCGATGATAAGGGATATGTCAAGAAAGACTATGAATGTTCGGAGCAGTTTGATCATATTTTAGAAAATGCACGTATGTTCTTTGGTTCTTAGAGTTATGCCAGTCATCAGTAAGATACTGTCCTGACTTCTTAGCAGGTCAAGAAAATGAGGTAGGATCTATATCAAAAAGTAGGCAAGATATATCGAAAGAAACTTGAGACCAATCAAATTATGGGACATTTTATAGAAATTGAGATTTTTCTTGGCAATAGAAAGATAGTTGCAAAAGTCTGTTGGGAAGTTGGAATTACCGAACGATTTAAAGAATTTTTTGCGAGATGAATTGTTGAACGTTGAGACATTTTATACCCTGACAGAAGGTAAGACTTTAATCAAGATCTGTTGCTGCTATTCCAATGAGGTCAGGTCTCAAAGCTCTTTAAATTAAAAACCATCTGCTCTTAAAGTAATTTCATTAGCCTCAAGAGGCTTGAGTTTATTCAATGAGGTTGGCCGTTGTAGGGAACAAAAAGTTCTCTCCATTAATTGGGAAGACCAATTCAAAAAAGCCCCCTACTGGAGGCTTAACACTTCTTTCTCATTAGAACTACTGTGGGAATGCTTATTGCATTGTACACCCAGGCGAGAAAGTACTATCATTATAGCTCTTGTTAGATTTGGGCGCAGTAAGAGGAGACGTATCAACGAAAATTGTATTTATTTCTTTAGCTGTTATTAGACCTGAAGGTTTTGCTTTTTCAATCTCAGTTTTTCTTAATCCATATCGTTCTAATAAGTTAATCATTTTTGAATTATTATCGCAGACTTCTTTTGTAAGGTAATCGATAAATGTTAAATTAACCCCGGGTCTTGTCAAATGAATGCTAGCACCATTCATAATTAACAGTTCTAAAATTTCAACATTACCAAATTTTGCAGCCAACATTAGCGGCGTTTCACCCTCAATATTAAATATGTCTATATTCGCGCCGCGCCTAATTAAGACTTTACATAATTCAAGATGATTATTTCTTGCTGCCACTCCAATAGCATTCCCCACATTATTATTTGCATTTATATCTATGCCCCTATCCAGAAGCGATACACATTCTTCTAAATTTCCATTTAATGCACTCACAACAAAGTCTCTTTCACTAGAATATTCACTTTGGTATCTGGTGCCAGCCAACTCAACCATGTATTTATGGTGATCTTTATATCTTATTTTATTTTTCCATTGTTCTTCTTCCGCTTTATCTTTTCTTCTCATCTCAAACATCTTGTGATTAATATCATTTTTGGAAAGTGAAAGTATTCCCTCCAAATTATCATATCGACCTGAATAGGTTTCAGATATCATAAATACAACACTTATTAACCCTAAAAATATATTTTTTATTACTCGCACAATATTGTTTCCTTTTTGAAATAATTTAGAATCTAAGCTCTGCGGTACATTCCGGTTTAATTGGCGCAACTCTACATTCCAACCCGCAAGTTTATTCATTTATCAGACCTTAAAGACCCTCTCTAAATTGACTATCTTTATACTGAACAATTAATTCCGAAGGTATTGAATGAGTTGTTTTATGTTGACGCAGATAAGACGCGTCAACATAAACACCAAATGGATCATGCTGTCTAAAACCATATTCATTATAAAATGGATTATTCTCAAACTTAGCAGTATCGTAAGATAGTCCAACAAAATATCTGGCACCTAAAACATCATGTTCATCCAATCTTTGGACAGATTGAGAAAGATTACATAGCGTGCAAAATATGACAATTCGTGTAAGTAGAGTTATTTTTTTCATGATAACCTTCCGTTTTTTACGACTAAAAATTATTGTAGTGTTTAAATATTGTCTACGCTTTACTTGTTTTTTTCTAAAGAGACAAATCTGTCAACCTCTCGAAAACTCGTAAGTGCTTTTATTTTTTTTGGATCAATACTATTGCTTTTTGCTCTCCTCAAAAGTTGATTAGCATATTCCAGAAGTGTTTCTTCTTTAGGATCTGGAAATTGTATAACCTCAAATCGACTTTGTCAAGCCCCCCACAATAGGTCCAGTTTTTAATTTAGGATTTCTGTTTAATGGAGAGAGCTTATGTTTCCCTGCAACACAATAGAATCATTGATTGATCTATGTTCTTTCGGTGCTGAAGCTATCA
>VGCI01000012.1 GCA_016870095.1 Alphaproteobacteria bacterium
CAGGACTTCAATACTTCGCAAATATCCTATAATCTGGCTTGCTTCAAACTTTCTACGTGCCATTTCTTCCCTCCATTATTCCAGAATCCTAATTTATTTTCTGGACTATTTATAGGGGGGCAGGACAGTTTTCCGACAATGCTCAGACTGAGCCCTTTAGAAACTAAGTAAGAGGCATGTGTATGTCGCAAATCATGGATACGAACGTTTTCCAATCTTGCTTCTTTGATTGGTTATCCGTCAACTCGTCCTGGAAAAACGTAAGCGCTTGGCTTAGACTTCATTTTGGCGTTCATCTCAGCACGTATCTTTTTAATCTCCTGAAGCACACTCAAGACTTTACTCGATAATGGAAGATACTCGGTCTTCTTTTGCTTGGTAAGATGGGAAGGTTTCGTCCAAATTCCCTTTTCTAGATCAAATTGATTCCAGGTTGCTTGCATTACCTCACCTTTGCGAGCTCCCGTAAGCAGCAAGAATTTAAAAATAAAGGCTGTTAAGTGTTGAGGATACTTATCAAGAACATTCCATAGACGTTGGGTCTCTTCCTCAGTCAACCAACGATCACGTTTTTCTTCTTGATACTTCTGGATTCCTATTACGGGATTCTCTTTGCACCATCCCCAGGATATGGCGAGTGAGAACATTTTGGATAGGAGAGCAAGAACCCGATTGGCTGGATAGGGCTTTTTCCCGAGATGTTTGTGGAGGTCTTCAATGTCTTGACGAGTTATCGCAGTAACCTTAATAGCTCCTAAAGCCGGAAGTAGATGACTTTTTAAGAGTCTTTGATCTTCTTTGAGGCTCTTATCCCTTTTTCGCATGGCATGACGTTCTATGTAATCCTTTGCAAGGTCTGCAAAGGTGGGAAGGTTGCGAATCTGCTTGTTGGTATGAGCCAAGTCCTCTCCATAAGCAACCTTACTCAATTGTCTTTTTGCTAAAATTCTTGCTTCTTGTGGTGTTAAGTGGCCATGCACATCAATCTTAACGCGCTTTTGAACATGATTCTCTTCGATATTCAATAACATAGGTTCGTCTGCCGCTTGGGAGGACAATAACTCCAAATCGTCTGACTTCGTCGTTCCAAAATTTGAGAGTCTTTTTAGAATCAGGTACTATGGCGTCTATGAAACGTTTTGTTACCTTGGCATGTCAAATTTCCTAAATTGTCGGCAAAGTATTTCCATATTATCATAATTTCTCTCACTTTGGCATCAAGAAATTGTCGGCAACAGAGAGAGAATTTACGAGAATTTGAGTTAATTTTTGGGTTTTTAGAATAGTAAGAAAGTTCTTAAATCCCAATATAAAAGCCAAATTCGAGAGTTTTAAGGGGATAGAGTTATTAAACAGCAGCGGACTCTTAATCAGCGGGTCGCAGGTTCGAATCCTGCAGCGCCCACCATCAAAACCGCGGGCTCAAAGGATTATTACTTTTTAGAGATTTATTTTTTGTACTATAGATGTATTAGATTGTGGCACAAGCCTCGCTACCCCTTACTTTGTCTGCTCTCGCGGAAGACCTTCATCAAAACCTGGTGCTCAATTTGTTATGCCCTGCTACGTTCTTTTTGAAACGTTTTCTAGGACGAGTGATATCCAAATTGATAGAGAATTCAGGATCTCGGTTCTTTAGAATCACCTGATAACTAAAAGTTAATCTTTCATGATCATAAACTATTTATGTCATCCTTGCCGGCAATGCACTGAATTGATAATTTCTGCTATTCTTTATCAAAAATTAACAACCATTTCTTAAACTTTAATAAGAGTATGAATGCTTTTATAGGGACGAGTGAGATGAAGCGTTGTTTGTTGATAATTTTGTTAGTGGCAACCTTCTGCTTCAATATTGAGGCAGCTCAAAACCAAGGTGCCACGTCTTATGGCACAAAGCACGTAGAGACAACAAAAGCGCCACATGAACAAGTCCCACCTCCAGAAAGATCTGGCGAAGATTTTATTTCCAAATTCCTTCAATACTATGAAGAAGATCTGCATGATTTTTCAGATATGATATTTGCAAAAGGTGTCAGAGGGGAAGCGTATAAAGTTCCAGAAGTTTCTAAGAAGTTTGAATTGGTCTATAACCAACAGGGTTACGATGCAGGTCTTGAAGAGTATCGCGCTCAATATCCGGTACTTTATCCGAAAGAAGGAACGACAACTAGAGGTAATGTCGTTAAATTTGGTCAACCCCTTTCTCTCGCGCAAGGGGTCCCTATTGGATATAATATCCATCTGCCTTTAAATACAGAAATCAAAGCGGTATTTGTACACGTATATGGGGGATTCAAAGCCTCGATGAGACTCCAGCGCATGGATCATCCCCCCGTCAGAAGTAATTTAGAAAATTACCTTCTCAGTCAAGGCATTGCTGTTGTTAAGCTAAATTTGGTTGATTTACTCCAGTTAGAAGCTCATCAAATGGATATGCCAGAAGCTTTACACACCCGACTCCATGCTAGTATTAACAAGTTTTTTGAAACCCTCAAAAATAATCCAACAAACCTCCATGAAGATTTAAAGGTATTGAAGGGTAAGAAAATATATCTATATGGAGCAAGTTTTGGGGGACGGACAGCCATAAGACAAGCTGAACTTTATCCAGGAACTTTTTCCGGATATATCAGCCACGATGGTGCGCTCTCTTTTGCAATGCTTGAGAAAAGCAATTTAGGACATAAAATGTATGCAAATACACCAGATTCTATTAAGGCCTCTCAATGGCTAGAGCCCATGACAGAGGACCCTCAAAATGATGAGAAGATCCAAAAGATACAAGAACCCATTCTATTGCTTCATAATCTTGATGATAATAATGTCAATGTTAAGGTAACGCTTGATTGGCGTGACAAAGCAAAGAAAGTTGGAAAAGGGAACCTGATTCGGCTTTATACATCGGAAATGGGGAATGTTATAGGAAAAGATGTGGTCGACAAAGGACATTTTGCACCCGATGAAAAAGAAGCCTTCGAACGATATGCCCATACTATTTCTACCTTTATTCTGAATGATCCATCTAAACTTCCTGAAATGAGTGAGTGGGTTAGCCATAAAAGCACTCTCAAAGCCAATGAAAATTATACAGCTGCCCCTATTGAGGAAAAATTTCTGTCCGTAGCCTATCAGCATTATAAGGAGGAGTTCCATAAACTCCCTAAACCCTCCCTTAAATCGCCAATGCCTATACCCCCTATTGAAAAGATGATTGGCGGTCAATGGAATTCATATTATGTACCCCTGCTCTATGCCGTTGCGTATGGGGGGTCTTTGAAGGGTTTGAAAGAGGAGGCCGTGAGAGGAGTGATGAATTATCTGAAGACTTCCGGAGTATTGACTTCTCAGATTCTAGAAAAAGGGTTAATGGTAGAACTTCCCCCCCTTTTGGAATTTATGAAAGAAAAAAACAAACTTTATCCGCCAAAAGGTATTACAGTTGAATCCCTGGCTATTAATAATAGAATTCAAGATTTTTATAAAGAGCTTGTGGTAGATCCTTCTCACCATGAGAGTTGGTTGGGTTTTGAACAATCTCAGGCTATCCACGTCCTCTCCACCCTATATCGTGGAAATTTGGATAAGCTCGGGTCGGGATTGATCGATTCTAAAGACTATCAAGACTTGGTGAAAAAATGGCAACCGCACTTGAATGATCTGAAAGCGGAACTCATCCAAAAGATTGAAAAGGAAAAAGGACATATAAGGGGTGTTTGGAAACAAGCCGGAATGGCGGCTGTGGGGCTGGGGAAAGAGGGAGGCTGACCCCCGAATTGTTTTAATGATTTTTCTCTGATCATTAGGGTCTGAACTTTACTCAGATGCGCAAAGAATTTGGAATAAACAAAGAATTTCACTTTTTCTTGCTCATCTCATAAGATTTTCCCTACAAAAGTAGACATGCTTAGCGGAGCGTGATTACTTAAAAACTTTATGACTTTTACAATCAGATTCGCAAATATAAAACAACCTCAGGTAATTAAATATTTTTTCTATTAATTGTTAGATGAGAAGAGAAGCTATTTCTTCTGAAGAGGATACAATTGCTTTAATGATGCTTAACCCCACACCAAAAGAGCCAATTATAAGAATAAATTTGGTAATAGCATTAAAAAAGTCTTTCTTAAATGTTTGTTGGGTACGAAGATTTTTTATATCTATTTGATATGTGGTTTGAGCTTCATTTTTTTTTATTTGTATGAGCTGATAAGTAATATGAAAAATTTTTTGGTGAAATATAATATTTTGCATTGTACATCCTTCTTAATAAAAAGTAAGTAGCTGTACATTTTAAAGTATTTTTTAGATTAAACCCGAGCAGCCTATAAGGTATCTCATATATAATTTAAAATTACAACAATATAATCTATAAATTTAAATAAAATAATTTCAATTAATTTACTAATCTTTTTAATTTAATTATTTGATGTATTTTTGCTAATAAAATAATTTATTCAATAAATATTTGGAGGATATGATGTTTAAAATAATAATGGAACTTATTAAGCCGCTAAGGCTTAGTCAAAATTATTTTTTCTTTCTAAGTGTATCATTTGATAATGGGAAAAACACCTTGCAAGTAATGTATAGTTAAGGGCAATAAACTGATAATGCATATCTATTTATAAATAAATTCTTGTACGTCATGTAATTTGACATAGGATATTTTTAAAAAAATAATACGGTGCCCAGAAAAGAGGGACACCGTATTGGAATTTAATAAACTGCTTGGCGAATTGCATCATTCTTTTGGAGTGCCAGCCATTTTTGTTGTATTTTTCCACGGTCTTCATCAGAGGAAGCTTTAATAGCAATAACGACTCCCCCCTCTTTAAGGCCTTCTTCCAATAACTTTGTTTGGTCGTTAGGAGTTTCTGACCCTATTAGTGCACCAATTAACCCTCCTGCTGCAGCTCCAGCCCCGGCTCCGGCAAATCCTGCGGCTAAAGATCCAGCTACAATAAGGCCTAGGCCCGGAATGACAAGAGTGGTGCCAACAGCAGCAATAGCTGCCGCTAGTGCACCCATCGTGCCTCCGAGGGAGGCACCGACGCCTAATCCTTCTAAGGTTTTATTTCCTATATCTGAAGCCGTTATGTGGCTAGTATTATCAAGGAAATAACTGCTATGTGTTTTTTCTGACATCACCAGGGTAATGTCATCTTGTTTATATCCTTGGGATAATAACTCCTCATAAATCTTTTCAGCTGTTTTTGGGTTTTTAAACAACGCTGTAATTAAACTATTATCTCCCAATATAATTGGATTGGTATTGTCATCAAAACTGGATGGGGTAGCTGTTACTAAATTTTCCATTTTACTCTCCATTCTTTTTGTTATTTAGTTTCTAAGTATATTTAAACGGTCTTTAATTCTTTTTTTAGTTCTTCCATATCGATAGCAAGTTGATTAGCTTGCTCAGGACTTAAAACCTTCTTTGCTTTTTCAAATATGTCGCCTTCTTCTTCGTCAACATGGTGAGTAACAGAATGTTTAAATTCCCCAAACTGTTCTAACCATTTTTCACTTTCAAGAGAAATGCCACTTAATTTTTCTATATACTCTTTGACTTCTTCGTGTTCTTTTTCTGCATGCTCAATGATTTCTGAAGTTTCTTCGTGTTCTTTCAGAGCCTCATAAAAAGTAGCATTTTCTGATTCTGCATGGATAAGAAGTTCATTCGTTACTTCTTGAAACAATGCTTCACGCTTTTTAGTGCTTTTTGTGGAAAGTATTTCTTCAAAAAGATCCGCAACTACGCGATGATCCTTTTTTAAATAGTTGTATATATTCATTATATTTTCCTTTGTAATTATATTTTTTTAATAAGTTGTTTTTTAAAAGTAACCAGTTCTCCCTAGCAAATTTAAACTTTGCGCTTTTGATTTAATAATTTGTAGGTTAATTTAAGTCTAATTTTAACCTATAAAATAATTTTGCATTCATGTAAGACAAGTAATAAAAAAATATTTAGGATGGGAGCTTAAAAATTTTGAGGTAACTAATAATGACTAAGATATATATTTTATTGCGCAAAGATATGTTTAATAGAAAAATAATTACTTTTATCAGCCTTATCAGCCTTATCAGCATGATCAGTATCGTTATTTTAGGCGCGCCGTATTATATCAAACATTCTATAAAAAAAATGCGCGCCACCATGAACTAAAAATTGATATTAAGAGTGTTCACTTTAGTTGGCAATTATGGAAATTTCCAAGTATCATATTAAAAAAATTAAGTTTAAAAAACTTAGGGATAAATCCAACATTTACAAAAATAGATGCAAAAATTATCGTTATAGAACCGAATTATAGTGAATTTATCAAATCTTACTTAAAAAATTATAATTTCCCTATTGAGATTAAAGCATTAAAAGTTTTCCTTTCAAATGGAAGTAGTTTAGAAGCAGACACCATATCAAGTAACGTAAATTATAAAAATAAAGTTTATATATTTGATAATTTTGTATTATATCCCTTAAAAATTAAGCTTGATAAAAACCAATCTTATTGCAAAGACAGACACAAAGAAAAAGCATGTGGGGGCAATCTTCGTATTTCTAATATAAAGGGAAAAGGAGAATATCATACAATTGAGCGAGTTCTGCATATGGTTTTAAAAACCCCCACCCTTTCTGCTCATAATCCTGAGAGTATGCCCTATGCTATACAAGCCAAAGGAAAATTTAAATATTTAGATTTAATGCCTTATCAGTATGCCCATAACATAGAAGATCCTGGCATGAGAGGAACGATTACTTTTACAGTTGATAATTTCTCTAATTTATTGCATCAACTTAACCAAGCCAAATTTATTTCAAATATTGCCGAAAATTTAGGAGCTATTATAGGTTATCCGATACCGCGGGTAGATCCTTTCACCCAACAAAGTGAAATTTTTACAAATGCGGTTTCGCTAGATATGAACTTTAAAGCAGATGGAACGTATCTTGGAAAAATGAAGTTATAAAATTTTTGTAATTAATATTTTTTTGCTGTCTTATAAAAAATTTTTCGACTGTACAAATTTTGATTTTAAAATTTTTGTCATAATTTCCCTGTGCATTATTAATATTTAGCTTTCAACTGAAGTTTCTTTTGTTTCGGTGGCAAAACACTTTTCATCGTTGTTGCAGGATCCTTCCAAATTTCAGAACTTTTTCTAGAATCTTGAGGGCTTGTCCTTTTTGAAGGCGATGCGGCGGTTGTCTTTTTAGAAGTTAATTCGGGCCAAGGGTCTTGAGGCATTAAATTATCATCATCATCATTATTTGTAGATTTAGCCGATTGCTGTCGCCTCGCTATATCAAGATAACTTGGTTGTGCGGGCAGTATTTGTTTATCAGTAGATTGATTTAAGGAAACAGCAGAAACGCCTTGCGAGGAAATTGATGATTGTTCATGAGAGGCTAAATCTTCTTTTTTTAAGATTGGCCAAGCATCTTTATTCTCAGTTACAGGAGGTTCACTCGTGCGTGGTGGGGAATGATTAAACAAATCGCCCAATCTAAAAATTGGCTCAAAGAAATCTTCAGGAGGATCTGTAAAAAGAAGTTTGTGTGCGGCTGATAATGCAGCTTCCCAACCACCGTCTAAATATATAGCTCCCATAAATGTTCGCACGGTACCACAAGCCATTCTATTGGGAACCCGTTCCGGAGCTATAAGTTCACCAATAAACCCATTATATTGTTTGGTAAGATAGCGCCATAATTGCCACTTTTGAAAAACACTCGCCAAATTATCATTGTTAATCAGCTGTTCATTTTCGGTCATCAATAGACCTTCTTCAGCATCCGGAAAATCGTTATAAACTTTTTCTGCAATTGCGAGCGCTAAAACTCTCACGCCTATAAAATCAAGTTTCTTAAAAGCACTTCCTCCTACGCTTGGATGCTGGAAGGCATCATACAGTAGGCGATTGTTTTTGAAAGCATAGCCCAATAGCTCTAAAAGTTGGGGAAGGTCCCTCCGTTGAAGAGAAGTATGTATAGTGGTGGGAGTTAATAAGGAGGAACGAAGATTAAGAGGTGTTTCTGCTTCAGTATTGAGTTTATAGCGGCTTCTTATTAGTTTTTCACCGTAGGTTTGAGCAGCTATAAAACCCTTATCTTTGTAAACGGTCCCTATTAAGGCCTCCACGACATCAGAGGCCGTTTTTTCTGCAATGGGTCCTGTTACAGGAGCTTGATAAGAGGGTGAGGTTAAGAGAGCAGGATCAATATGACAAGCTTCGTAAAGGTGGACCAGAGTCGGTTTGGAAACGAGCTTAGAAAAGGCTTCGGCTAACCAACCGATATCTTTTGAAGGATAGCATTTATATAACATATGAGCTGTCGTAAGCCCCAACACTCTATCCCCTAAAAACTCAAGTCTCTCAAAGGCTTTTGTGCGGGGTTGAAGAGCTTTCCTTCCCAAAGAGGTGTCAGAAAACTTATAGCCAAAAATAGTGATAGGGTTCTCTTTGACAATTGACGTACATGGTTTATGAGTTTGTGAGCTGGAGGATTGGGGAAGGACCGTGTCAAGATCTTCATCATCCTGCGTTTTTATTCCGGAAGATAAAACACCAAAACAAAACAGCAATAATAATAAGTTAATTTGTCGTGAGAGAGTTTTTTTTTGAAAAAAGATCATAAAGGCTTTCCTTGCATCAACAAGAAGATCTTTCTTATATATCACTGAAAAATTTAATCTGCAATCCTGCGACTGATTCATAATTTATAGCGAATTTAAGATAGTGCCTATTAGGTAAAAATATACGCATCAAATATAAATGAACGTGAAGTTATTTTAGGCCTCAAAGTGGAGGTTGTAAGATTTAACCTTCGTTACCAAGAAACCTCATATACAAGAATATACTCATTATGCAACTTAGGAGGGTGGTTTTGCTGTGGTCGCATTGTCGCGTGTGTCATATGAGTAATTAGTCTACTAATTTATTCTACTCATCTATGCACTTGAAGGCACATAACCCTGAATTATAGATTCAGTAATGAAAATATAAGTTTTGGATATACGCTCAACTTTGCTTGTGTTCTGCAACATCTTTGGATCGCTTTCTCAACGGAGTTTCTGGCAGGATCAAGAGCAGAGACTACTGTAGATTGAGGAGGCTTATGGTCTAAACTTCGACCACTCAAAAGCTCTTTGCATCGGTAGCAGCTTACCAACTTTCTAACGTTCGTCTGTGATCATCAAGTCTCAAGTGAAATTTATATTCATTATCACTTGGATTATATCCGCTCAGATTGTTTTAATGAATTGTAACTGTAAATAAGGAGGATAAAAAAATGTCTGAACAATCCATTTCAGTTTTGAATAATTTAATTCAGGTTAATAAGGACACAGAGGAAGGTTTTCGCACAGCGGCTGAAAATGTTGAAGATACGAATTTAAAGAAAATATTTTTAACGAAAGCTAATACATATCAGTTGGCGGTGACAAGTTTGCAGGGCCACGTTGCAAAAATGGATGGTGAATATGAAGAAAATGGTACCCTACTTGGTTCTATTCATCGTGGATGGATTAATATCAAAGGGGCGCTAACGGGTAAAGATTCCCATGCGATTCTCGTGGAATGCGAAAAGGGTGAGGATATTGTGAAAGCGGCTTATGCAAAAGCTTTAGAGCAAAATTTACAGCAAAATGTTCGCTCTCTCATTCAAGGGCAATATGAAACAGTTATAAAAGATCATGATCAGATTCGTGATTTGCGTGATAATTATGGGACATCAATCTAGTGCCAACTCAATGTGATAAATAAGGAGATAAAAAATGAAAATAAAATTAGTCATAACAGCATTTATTCTAGCTGTAATTGGTGCCATCAACTGGGGAACAGTTGGGGTGTTAGGTATTAATTTAGTCGAAGTTTTGTTTGGCTTCTCGCCGTTATTGGTAAAATCTGTCTACACACTTGTTGGCCTTTCCGGTTTATATTTACTTGTGGTGGGCAGGGGGTTTATAAATTTTCTAGGCAGTAAGATGCTATAGGAATTTTTTTTAAGACAGAGTTCAGATAAATTTTAGGGATGAATTCGGTAGGTTAGTTTTCTTTGCAAATTGTAATATTTAGAGAAACGTAATTTTAAGATTTTGTGCCCAATTCACCCTAAATTTATTAAAGCATAATGAATGCCACTGCAGCTTGGATGATCAAAAGTTTAAAATATAAATTTCCAATTTGTTAATTTTCAAAATTTTTCAATTTAAATTTAAGTCTACAACTATTAATACTCGTTTAAAATTTTTTTAACCATTTAAAATTTTCATCTAGACAAACACTTTATATCTTTGTTATGAATTATGTACACAATTCAAAACAAGGAGAAAATCATGTTACTCAAAAGTGTTGAGCAACCTAAAAAATATCTTACTAAACCCATAGGACAATTTCAAAAGTTCTCTCATTATAGCGGGTCGAGAAATACTTACCATCGAAGTGGTATTAAAAATATCGCCCAAAATTATAAAAAATATAAACTTGATAAGAACTGTTTATTTGCTTTCGGACCTTGCAAAATAAACAAATTGAACGTGCCCTATTTTGATGTATTTGTTCCCGCTGGTCCTCCCGCTAATATCGATGATCCTTATAAAAGACATTTGGATTTAGGCCGTTATCTCACTCGACACCCTTTGTCGTCGTACTATTTTAAAGTAACGGGTTATTCAATGATTAACGCCGGCATTAACCATAATGATTTGTTGGTCGTTGACACAGCCTTGAAGCCTAAGCATAGGGATATTATTATTGCTGTGCTCAATGGGGAATTTACTTTAAAACGCTTATATTTAGAAGAATCACAAGTAAAATTGTTATCTGCAAATCCAGATTTTCCACCTATTACCATAACCAAAGAAATGAGCTATTTTGTACAAGGTGTTGTAACGACCGTCATTCGTACTTTTAATCCCTTGCCCTATGATAATCATTTCAAAGATTCTGATTACAAATATTTTTAAACGAATGTGTAAACCCATAGCTTGTAAGCTATCTAATTTTTAAAATCGAGATTATTATGACTAAATTAATTAAATTAATGGCCCTTTCCTTAGTGATAACAGGTTGTGAACCCCTACCTTTAGATATTCAAGGAACAGTCACCTCAGTGAGACAAATAGGAAAGCAAATGACGGAGTATTTTGTTAAAACAGATAATCCAACAATCCCCTATTACATTATAAAAATTAACAAGGCTAGCTTAGAGGTTGGTTCTAAAATCACCATCGAGTTTCCAGAACAATCAATTTCTGCTTATTAAGCTTTTTAATTCGGTTATGGTGCTTCATGCAGAAGGGAGTTGGATTTGATATCGTTCCCTTTTCGACTATATTTTTAAGAAATTAATTTCTCTAAATCACTAACTGTATTGGCTTCTCGCGATGGCTTATCCCATCGAATTCTACGCACACGGGGGAAGCGTACCGCAATTTTTGATTTATGACGGTTAGATAATTGGACACTATCAAATTCAATCTCAATAACAAGTTCGGATGATACTTCCCGAACCGGGCCAAATTTTTTTGTTGTATGATTTCTTACCCATTGATCCAGTTTTACAAGTTCTGCATCTGTAAAACCCGAATAAGCTTTGGCAACGGGAACCAATATTAAATTACCTGTTTGATCAGTTGTCCACGCGCCAAGCGTATAATCTGAATAAAAAGAACTTCTTTTTCCGTGTCCTCGTTGTGCATACATCATAACAACATCTGCAGATAATGGATCACGTTTCCATTTATACCAATGCCCCTTAACTCGTCCGGCTAAATAGGGACTATCGAGGTTTTTAATCATAAATCCCTCAGTTTGTTGAAATTCAGTATCTGTGCGAATTTTTTGATGTGTGTCTTGGAGTTCATTCATATTTTTGAAAGTTACAAGATTTGATATATCCCAATATTGTGAGGGATGACCATTTATCCATTCTTCGAGACGCTGACGTCGTTGTTTAAACGGTAATGAGCGTAAATCTTCATTCTCATGAATTAAAAGATCATACAGTCTAATAAATGCTGGAAATTCTTCTTGAATTTTCTTTGTGGGATTTTTTCGGTTCAGTCTTTGTTGTAAATCATTGAAAGTAGCAATTCCGCCAGGGTGTTTAACAAGAAGTTCGCCATCAACGACAGCATTTAACTGAACATTTTCAATAATATCAGGAAAGACATGGGAAATATCCTCCCCGGAACGAGAATAGATTCGACAAGATTCACCATCTCCCACGAGTTGGACTCGTATACCATCCCATTTCCATTCTACAGCGTAATGCGTGGGTGTAATGTTGGTGAGTTCAGCTTCTTCGATAGGGCTTGACAACATAAAGGGTCGGAAATTTAGACGATGATTTAATGTGGGCTTATCACTTTTACCATTTAGCCACGAAAATAATTCAAGATACGGCGGTGTCAGTCCATGCCACATCTCTTCAATTTCTTCTACAGTCACGTGAGAAGAAATTTGCGCAAGTGCTGTTTTGGCAAGCCGTTCTGACAATCCAATGCGTAAGCCACCTGTAATTAATTTAACTAAGGCCCACCGCTCAATTGTTGTACTCGCATTTAACCATGAGACTATATGATTTAATGCCTCATGTTGTTTATTGGTTTGTAATGTGTGCGCAACCATTTCTAGAGAGTTAGGTGTAATGCCGGGGGCATGAGGCCATAAAAAGGCGATCGTTTCTCCCAGGTCCCCTACATAGTCATATGAATAAGCATAGAGAACAGGATCAACTCGTTCGAGGATGAGCTTTTTTAATTGGCTTGCCTTTATAAGAGGAAAAGTTAAATTGCCGGTTAAGATTGCAAGGGCAAAACCTCGTTCAGGATCCGGTGTTTCATTAAAATAATTTTTTAAAATTTCAATCTTGCGATTGCGCGAATGCGTTAAAATTAGATGATGAAGAAGATTAGCAAATTCTTTCATTCACTTTCGCCTTCCATACCCACAAGTGATAAGGCTTTGGCCTCATAGCCTTTACTTTGGGCATAATGTATCAACGCATCTTCTTGACCATGGGTTACCCATAACTGGTCAGGATTAACGTCCTCTAATGTTTGGATTAATTCAGGCCAGTCTGCATGGTCTGATATGACTAAAGGAAGTTCGATACCTTTTTGCTTTGCTCTTTGAAGTATTCTCATCCAACCTGAAGCCAGTCCAATGACGGGATCTTCAAACCGTCTTGACCAGCGATCTGCTAATGCAGACGGTGGACAGAGAATGAGTTGACCATTCAATTGCTTTTTATCAATAGTGCTGACCAGTATTAATTCACCAAAATCAAACCCGTGTTGATGGTAAAGTTGAGTGAGCCCCTCTAAAGCTCCGTGCAAATATATCGGCTGACCATATCCAAGCTGCCTAAGTCTTAGCAACAAACGTTGGCATTTTCCTAATGCATAGCATCCCACCAAGTGGGGGCGATCCGGATAACTTTTCATAGAGTCAATGAGTTTCTGTAACTCTAGACTGTCATCAGGATGTGTAAAAACAGGGAGTCCGAATGTAGCTTCTGTGATAAATACTTCGCACGAGACGGGCTCAAATGGCTCACAAGTCGGATCATAGCGTCGCTTATAATCGCCAGAAACGACGACCCTTTGCCCGCGATAATCGAGAAGAACTTGCGCACTTCCCCACACGTGACCTGCGGGATAAAAGGAAACAGAAATGTCTTTGATTTGTAAATGATGATAATAGGGTAGGGGTTGTATTTTTTCCCCGCAGGCTTCTCGATAGCGGTGTTTCATAATCTCAATAGTACCCGAGGTGGCGAGCACATGCTTATTATTTGGTCGAGCATGATCAGCATGACCATGTGTGATTACGGCATACTCTGCAGGTCGCCAAGGATCGATATAGAAACCACCGGGTTCACAATAAAGCCCATGATCTTTGATTTTAAGCCAATCCACAGTCATTAAATATCTTTCAAATTAAGATGTAAAGATGGGTTAGAAGATCTATAATAGCTAACATGATACCCAAAATTTTCCAAGAATGGTTTGATACGAAGGGTTGGCATTTGCGGCAACACCAACTTGATATGTTGCGTGCTTATCAGACAGAGAAAGATATTCTTTTACTCGCACCCACGGGAGCGGGGAAAACTTTAGCGGGATTTTTGCCGGTATTGAAAGATCTCTATGAGAGTCCGGATTTTAAAGGATTACATACAATATATATTTCTCCTCTAAAAGCCCTAACGAATGATATTGCGCGTAATTTGCAGCATCCTATTAATGAAATGGGTTTACCGATAAAAGTTGAAAGTCGCACAAGTGATACGTCAACTTACAAAAAGGCGCGTCAAAAACACACACCTCCCCATATTTTATTAACGACTCCTGAGTCGTTGGCTTTACTTTTAACTTATCCTGAAGCGAAAACTCTTTTTAAATCTCTTCAAACAATAATTATTGATGAGATTCATAGTTTGGCCTCAAATAAAAGAGGGGATCAAACAACCTTAATACTGGCTCGACTAAAAATACTGGCACCAAATGCTCGGCGTATTGGATTATCCGCAACTGTTGCAGATCCGCAAAAAATGACCACATGGCTGGGCTATGAAAAACCTGCCTATTTGATACATTTAAAAAAGGATATAAAGCCCCTCGTTAAGATTATTTATAGTGATATATCTTTACCTCTCACAGGCCACTACCCCTCATCTGATCTCATAAAAAAAATTTACGAAACGATTCAATCAAATCAAATGAGTATTGTTTTTGTGAATACCCGTTCTCAAGTTGAGAGATTGTTTAAGGATTTGTGGGTTATTAATGATTCAAATGTTCCCATTGGAATTCATCATGGCTCCTTAACAAAAGATATGCGCACAAAAGTTGAAACAGCAATCACGAATCAGCAATTACGAGCTGTTGTGGCGACATCATCCCTGGATTTGGGTGTTGATTGGGGGAACGTAGATCTGGTTATCAATTTAGGAGCCCCCAAGGGAATTAGTCGTTTGGTACAAAGAATAGGGCGTTCAAATCATCGGCTCGATTCACCGAGTCATGCTATATTAGTACCTACGAATTGTTTTGAAGCCTTAGAATGTCAGGCGGCATTGCAAGCTATTTCTGCGGGTATTCTTGATGACCCACCGCCGAATTCAAAAGGTGGATTAGATGTTTTAGCTCAACATATCATGTCATGTGCATGTGCTAGCCCCATAGATGTTGACAGCTTATATGCGGAAGTTATTACGGCTTATCCTTATTCAAAACTTACAAAATCCCTTTTCCAGGATACTTTTAATTTTGTCGTGAATGGCGGTTATGTATTAGAGCACTACGAACAATATCATCGATTAATCAAAGATGACTCAGGCAGTTTTTATCCTCGTAATGCCCAACTCAAACAACGTCACCGTATGAATATTGGGACAATTGTTGAGGCAGAGAAATTAAAAGTTATGCTCGTGTACAATAAAGCCGGAACAAAAAGAAAACGGGGAAAGGGCTTGCATCTCGGGGATATCGAAGAAAGATTAATTCTAGGTATGGAACCTGGTGATACGTTTCTATTCGCCGGTCAAATTTTACAATATCAGGGAATACGTGATTTAAAAGTTGAAGTAAGTCGCTCAAATAATCGAGAGGCAAAAATTCCAGTTTTTTCTGGGGGAAGAATGCCGCTTTCTTCTTATTTGGCGGCATCAGTAAAACATCTCTTAACAACACCAAAAAAGCATATGGTTTTTCCTTTATATCTTCAAAAATGGTTGCGAGCTCAAGCCACATTTTCTCAACTACCTGGCGAGGAAGAATTGCTGGTTGAGCTATTTTCTCACAAAGGATTTAATTATATCACCGCCTACACTTTTGAAGGAAGGCCAACCAATCAAACGCTAGGATTTTTATTATCTCAACGTCTTGAGAATGAGGGTTGTCATCCTTTAGGTTTTTCAGTTTCTGATTATGGATTAAGTTTGTGGTGTTTGAATTCTATTCCGCAGTCAACTTTAAAAAAACTTTGGCACCCAACATTCTTTAAAGATGAATTAAATAATTGGTTAGACCATTCGTCCATGTTAAAACGCTTTTTTCGTAACACCGCAGTGGTATCAGGATTAACAGAACGCAAATTTCCAGGGCAGTCAAAAACGGGCAAGCAAGTTACTTTTAGTACGGATTTAATTTACGAGGTGCTTATTAAATATGATCCCAACCATTTGTTGCTAAGGAGCAATCGTTTAGACGTAGAGCGAGATTTAATTAATTTGGATAGACTGAAATCTTTCTTGGAAACTTATCAGGATAAAATTCATTATCAAACTTGTGAACGACTAACACCATTTTCTATACCCATAATTCTCGAAAAAACGGTGGAAGGTATTGAGGGTGCAGGTACGGATGCATTAATAGCCTTAAAAACTGTTCAAGAAAGAAGTGAATTACTATATCGAGAAGCAACCCATGAATGACTCTTTAGAAATTTCTTTGGGTGGTGAAAAATTGTGGTTATCAAGCTGTCGCTGTTTATGGTGGCCAGTCAGGGAAACTCTCATCGTCTCTGATTTACATATTGGCAAGGGTATTGATTTTTCTGTAAGAGGGGCGTTATTGCCCCCTTATGATGTGCAAGATACATTAAGTCGCCTGAAACGGCTTATCGACAAATTTAAGGCTAAGCGCGTCATTAGCTTAGGAGATAACTTTCATAGAAGTTATTCATTTGGAGCCCTGAAAGAATGGGAGAAAAAATCCGTTAATGACTTAGTTTTCAGTGTTTCAGAATGGGTTTGGATCCTGGGTAATCATGATCCAGATTTACCTGTTGAATTAGGGGGTACAAAAATTGAAAATATGAGTGATGGATATCTTGGTTTTTACCACGAGCCCAATCTCCACAATAAGGATAAATTTCAAATAGTAGGACATTATCATCCCAAATACGTAACTAGGATACACCGGCAACGTATTAGTAAGCCTTGTTTTGCTTGGAATCAGAAAACGTTAATTATGCCGTCATTTGGAAGCTATACTGGAGGCCTTAACGTTGCTCATTCTGAAATATTAAAAGTCCTTAGTCATTCATTTTACATTGCCACTGCAGATACAGAGCCCAAACCAATTTTAATTGAACAAAATTTCTCATAAAGATCACCAATAATTTTTAGATCCATTTATATCTCTTCTTAAAAAAGAATTGACTTACCTGTCTATATAACTGTAGTTATGATTTAAGTACATAATTCATATTTAAAAGTAAGATTATGGGGAAATAAATGGCAAAAGGTGGGGCGCGAGTTGGAGCGGGTAGAAAAGCCAATTCAGGAGCTTTTGGTGAAAAAACTGTTGCCAAGCGTATTCCGGTGTCATTAGTCAATGGGATTGAATGGCTCATTGATTCTTGGAAGGAAGAAAAAAGTAAAGATAGTTTGCAGTTTGTTGTTAAAAATTTGGGGCGTTTTCGTTCAAACCCCATTCACTTACCTCTTTTTGAGAGCCGGGTATCCGCAGGTTATCCGTCGCCTGCTGACGATAATTTAGAAGCCTCTTTAGACTTAAATCAACATTTGATTGAGAATCCAAATACCACATTCCTTGTTAAAACCTCCGGTGACTCCATGAAGAATGCGGGAATTAATAGCAATGATATTTTGGTTGTCGATCGATCTATAGAACCAAAACACTCCTCTATCGTTATTGCGGCACTCAATGGGGAATTAACAGTTAAGCGTCTTCATATTGAGGGGAAAAATATTACACTAAAGGCTGAAAATCCCGAGTATCCTTCAATAATTATTACTGAAGAAATGGATTTTGTGATTTGGGGTGTGGTAACTTCTGTCATTCATGAATTCAGAAACTGATCATTGTTATCTGTTACGTATAACCCTTTAAATCTCTTTGAGATGTTTTGGTAAAATTAAAATTATAACATGCCAAAAATAACACGCCCGTGAATTAAAAAATAAAAAATAAAGGATTCTGCACTATGAAGACCAACAAAAAAAACTTAAATTTGGCCCCTCAGCAGCTTGTTATTATTAAAAATAAAAATGATGAAGAGAAAGCACTAGAACAATACAGATTGTTGTCGGAATCTATTGATTATACAAGTGAAATTCGTGAAAGTGCCAATAATTTTTGGATTACTGTTAACTCATTATTGATATCGGGTGTCGCTTATCTTAGGGGACTTGAAAGTATTAACCGTGACCAGTATGCCTTTTTAATGTGGAGTTCTTTAATACTGGGAACTTGTTTGTGCTATTCCTGGCTCAGTTCCTTAGGAAATATTAAAAAATCTATAGATACGCGTAATCAAATTATGATGGAAATTGAAAAATTTTTACCTGTAAAAATATTTACTAGTACTCTTGGACAGCCAGAAAATGTTGAAAATAAATCCTCTATAACAATTAAAGAGATGTTGGTGCCGTGTACCTTTTTACTGGGGTATATATTTTTTGCAATACTTCTTGTGTGGATGCCGTCAACTGTTCTTGGCAAGAGTTAGAGGATTTTAAGGTCCATTTGAGTTGCCTCAAATAGGTAGAGGCACTGACTAGAATATATAAAATATAAATTAAAGCATTGAGATTCGATTGAAATATCGCTAAGGTTTGGCACTCTCATTTTTTGAAAACACGTTGGAGAAAGCGGATGTATATAATTGCTTTACAAATGCTGTTTGGGGATAAGGGTAAGTATTTAACCATGGTGGTCGGGATTTCATTCGCGGCATTAGTCATGACACAACAGCCAGGCATATTCGTAGGCCTCATGAGTCGGACTTATAGTTTTGTGAAGGATGTGTCTTTACCTGATATCTGGGTTATGGATCCTGGGGTTCAATTTGTTGAAGAACACAAACCAATACGTGATACAGACTTATGGCGCATTAGGGGTGTTAGCGGAGTCGAATGGGCAGTTCCTCTTTTCAAAAATCTTATGCGAACTAAGTTGCCGGATGGGCGCACAAAAACGATTGATATGACAGGTATTGATGATGCGACTTTACTAGGAGCTCCTCATAAAATAATTGTTGGAAACCTTTCTGATTTTAAACGGAATGATGCCGTTTTTGTTGATCAAGAAGCCGCTCGTACGCATCTCAAGGTTTATTTGCCGAATAAACAAACAAGACCTTTAAATATAGGAGATGTGCTAGAAATCAATGATCGTCGAGCTGTCGTGGCAGGTTTTGTAAAAATTTCACGAAATTTCGTGCTTCAGCCACAAGTTTATACGACTTATAGTCGTGCATTGAGATACGCTCCCCCAGCGCGAAGACATTTAACATATATCCTTGTTAAGGCCAAATCAGGCCAAGATCCTCATGCCCTTTGTCAGAAAATATCAGATACCACTCAACTTGCAGCTTATACCGCAGATGAATTTAAATCTATCAGCCTAAATTATTGGATGAAGAGCACTGGAATTCCTATCAACTTTGGTATTTCAATTCTATTGGGGTTTATTGTTGGAGCAGCCATTGCGGGGCAAACTTTTTATAATTTTGTACAAGAAAATTTGAAACATTATGCATCCCTCAAAGCTATGGGCCTAAAAAACAAAGTTCTTGCTCGCATGGTGGCTCTTCAAGCTATGGTCGTGGGCATGGTGGGGTATGGAATTGGTGTAGGATTAACAACAATATTTGGCATGTTGGTACATGATACGGTTCTCGCCTTTCTTTTGCCCCCGTCTTTACTGCTTTTTGCTGGAGTTGGTGTTCTTCTCATCGTCATATTATCGGCTGTCCTTGGATTGCGCCGCGTCATAAATGTTGACCCTTCCATCGTATTTCGGGGATAGAAGATGGTAGCAATCCAATGTAAGGCATTAACAAAATCTTTTAAGACTGCAGATGTAGAAACTGTTGCTTTGCGAGGCGTTGACTTAGAAGTTCTTGCAGGGGAATTTTTAATGATCGTGGGTCCTTCCGGTTGTGGAAAAACTACACTTCTTTCTATTATTGCGGGAATTTTACGAGCCGATTCTGGAAAATGCATTGTAGAAGGATACGACTATCAACAGATGTCAACGGATGAATTGATGGAATTCCGAGCTAAACATTTGGGATTTATTTTTCAATCCTATAATTTAATCCCTACCTTATCTCTCGCTCAAAATGTTGCAATTCCTCTTATTATTAATGGGACTCCCCATGACAAGGCCGTCAAACGTGCCGAGCAAATATTAGCTGAAGTGCATTTAAAAGACAAAATGCGTAGTCGACCCAACCAATTATCGGGAGGCCAGCAACAACGTGTAGCCATAGCTAGAGCTTTGGTCCACAATCCCTCCTTATTAATTTGTGATGAGCCAACAAGCGCTCTTGATCATGCAACAGGCACCAAAATATTAAGCCTTATGCAAGATATAAATAAGAATTTTAAAACTACGTTAGTGGTTGTAACGCACGATAATCGAATATTTCAGTATGCTGACCGCATCGCTTATATGAACGATGGGTGCATAGAAAGGGTTGTAAAACAAAATGCTTGATCGAATAAAGAATCTTATTGCCCATCTTACTCAACAATATATAAATAGGGGAACAATTCAATATTTGTGGAAAAATCAGCTATTGGTTCTCATAGCGATTATTGGATTTTGTGCTGCCATTCTGTTCTCCTTTACAAAGGGTCAAAATGCTTCTCTCCCAGCTCATCAAGAGACATTTCCTCCTTCTTCACCATTTAAATATAATATTTCGGGCACGGGCTATGTAGAAGCTAATACGCGCAATATAAGTATTGGTTCTTTTACCTCTGGAATTGTTTCTGAAGTTTATGCAAAAGAAGGCCAGACTGTTAAAAAAGGTGATCCTTTATTTTGTTTGGATAATAGAGCGGCCCTTGCTGAAGTTGCATTACGAGAGAAGGAATTGGAGGCGGCCCAATCCAATTGGGATGTTGCCAAGGTCAATCTTTTGGAAAGCCAAGATCTTCTAAGTCGGGGAGAAAAATTGAAATTAGGGCTTGTAATTAGTACCGAAGAAATTCAAAAGCGTAAATTTGCAGTCCAAAAGTTAGAGGCCCAAACAAAGCTTCAGGAAAGCAAAATAGAGCAAGCCAAAGCCTACCTAAATTTGGCGACTATCGTGTTGGATAAATTAACCGTTAAAGCCCCAATAGATGGTCTGATTATGAAGGTTGGTATTCGATTAGGCGAAAGAATTACGGAAGCCGTGACCTCCCCGCAAGGGCTTATATTAATGGGCAATACAAACCCTTTACATATTAGAGTTCAGATTGATGAAAATGATGCGTGGCGATTCGATGCTCAATCAAAAGCCTTTGCTTATCTGAAAAGCAATCGCAACATTCGCTTTGCTCTAAAACTAGTACGTGTTGAACCTTATGCCCAACAAAAGCAACAGTTAAGCGGAGAAAGCACTGAGCTTATTGATACACGAATCATCGAATGTGTCTACCAAATGCCCGACGACAGTAAAGGCATATATATTGGGCAGCAGATGGATGTATTTATTGAGGCTAGACAAGAATCTTAAAACTTCATAAGGGTATCATTTTAAATATTTTATCACTACAAAAAGTATGGTAGATAGAAATGTTATCTATAATTTTTAAAAAAAATTGTTTGAGTCCCTCAAACAAAACGATAAAGGAAGTTGACATGAAATATTTAATTGCGTGGCTAGTTGGTGTACCTGCAGGAATTTTAGCTATTGTCTGGTTCGTTAGACACATAATTTTTTAAAACATATTTTATTATTTTTGGTCAAAAAAATTCCTATTATAGACCATTGTCTTGTTAAAAGTAAAATGTTGAAAAATATTTAATTGGGAGTTTGAAAGGACGTATAATGACTAAAATAATTTATTTATTTTTAATTTTGAATCTTTCAATTTTAAATAGTGGATTGGCTACAGAGTCAGTTGAAAAAAGTGAGGGCGATAATTTATCCACGAAGAGTAATAAAGTCCAAATTCAACATAACCCTGACTTGTGGCTGCATATAAATGTAGATCGTAATTCTTATACGGCTTATGCAAAAGCCTGGGTTACTCAAGGATCAGCTGATACGGCAAAACCATTTGCCGTTGAAAATATCACTCTTTCTCTTTATTTTTCGTCAAATCAAGAAAAGACACTTATAAATCAATCTGAAATTGAAATAACAAACAGGCTTTCTAAGCCTTGTTACGACAAAGCGACGGCTAGTGTCAGTACGACAGGTCCTGTAGGTCATATATCTGTATCTTCTTAACTTAATTTTGGATTTCATTTAGGGGCAAAAATGCTGAATGGATTTAATTTCTAAGGGTTCTTGGGTTGCATAAAATTCTGCATTATTAAGATTTCCTATTTTTCAATTCCAACTTGATTTATTTGCCATTTTACGTAAAAACGTGCTAAAATTATTTTTAGGAATTTCAGTTATTTTTAATTTTTAGGAATTAAGCATGTCATCTTCCGTCAATGATTCGCTCCCCATTCAAAAAATTCAACATGATCCTCAATTAGGGCAGCTGTATAAAATTTGTTTTGTCAACATACTCTTTTCCATTTTCACTCTCGGTATCCATAGATTTTGGGGAATAACGCGATTGAGGAAATATCTTGTGCGATGCTCAATGCTTCAAAATGACCGCTTTGAATATACGGGCAAAGGGATAGAGCTTTTCCGGGGTTTCGTTAAGGTTATGGGTGTTTTTATGGCTCTTTGGGGACTTTATTTTGGGGTGGGGTATCTTATTCAGCATGTTCTCAATATGCCTTTTCTCATGAAAATTATTGATGTTGTTCTTGCTATTGCCTACGTTCCTACACTTTTTTTTCTCATCTATACCGGGGCTTATGGTGCTCTGCGCTATCGTTTGACGAAAACACGTTGGAGAGGAATTCGGTTTAACCTGTCGGGTTCCGCATTCTCTTTTGGGCTATTTGCAATGAAGCGTGTTTTTTTAAATATTATTTCATTGGGAATATTGATTCCCACATCTGCTTTAAAAAAGGAGAGCCTTCTCATCAATAATATGTCTTATGGTAGTTTAAAATTTTCAATGAATTACCCTACACATCATTTAAATAAAGTGAATATTGTTACACTCCTTTTGGCCATTCCTACGTTAACTTTTTCTCGCATTTGGTATCATGTAGCCCTTCGAAAATTTATCTATGAGAATATTCAGCTGCAAAATATTCGATTTAGATTTACAATGACTCCCGGTTGCCAAATTCTTCTCGATATAAAGGCATTTTTACTACTTATGATTACAGTTGGGTTGGGCTATCCGATTGTTCTTCAAATGTATATCAAGACCTTTTTAGATAATGTGGAAATTATAGGCGATTTAGATTCTCTAAAAGCATTACAATCTCAACAACCTGAATTAACCACTGGCGAAGGTCTTGAGGGTGTCTTTGGCGAATCTCTGATATAACTGTACATTGTAAAGATTGTTGGGATCTTTAATTCACAAATATCTCCTTGAGAAAGATAATCTTGAGAATGAATAAGACGGCAAAATTTTATGATGGAAAATCATCCATTTCTTTTTCCGTGCAAATTAACCCGGATATACACGGTATATTTGTTAAAGGTCTTGGTTCAAAGACATCAGAGTATTACCAATATTCTGATCTTAAGATTATTGAATTACCCGTAAATTCATTGCCCGGCGTTATCGCATCTATAGCAAATTCTGATGTCCGGTTGCTTATTGAAGACCCCAGTCTATTTTCGATGATCCAGTCCAAAATAAAAATGAAGTCATCCAAATTCTCATCTTTATGGATATCGGGCATGCTGTTAGCGATGACGACTTTTATTTGTTTAATTCTTCTTTATAAACTGCCATATAATTACTCCCACCTTATTGCTGAAGCCATTCCCCAATCCTGGGAGGATAAGTTTGGTGAATATGGAGCAAAGGTACTTACAACAGATTATGTGACTTGTACCAATGATTTGGGACAAAAGGCTTTAGAAAAATTGGTTCGCGATTTGGTTAACGCAGGTGAGGTACCAGTTCCCGTGACCATCAAGGTTTTTGATGATGATTCAACAAACAATGCATTTGCGATGTCAGGAAATCAAATCTTTGTTTTTAGTGGTCTTATCAAGAATTCTGATGATTATGATGAATTAGCAGGTGTTTTGGCTCATGAGATAGGGCATGTTTTAAAGCGACATCCAACGGAAAGGATGATTCATGGTCTCGGATTATCTTTCCTCATCAAAATGATTAGTGGCGGAATTGGGCAGCTTGATTCTTTATTAACCACGTCGAGTTTGTTTCTAACGTTGCATTATAGTCGTGCCCACGAAACCGAGGCAGATGATGTTGCCATTCAAATCCTGACGAAAACAGGTATAGGAACAAAAGGATTTTTGACCTTTTTTGACAAACTAGAAGCCGAACAAACAGAAAAGTTAAAGAAATTTCATAAGGCTTCCAAAAAATTAGAGGGTTTTTTGTCAACTCACCCCTTGACAGAGGACCGAATTAACCACATCAAGAATCAATCCGTTAAACCAAATGTCCCGCGCAAGAGAATCCTTACAAAGGTAGAATGGGCACAAATTAAAGCCATGTGTCAGACAAAAATTTCAAGCTAGGCGAAATTTTTTGGGTTGCTCAAATAATATTAAAGGTTAATTTTCTCCCCAATTTCACCTATCTTTTCAAGCATCCACAACTTAACAATATGAATGTAAAATGCTTTAAAACAATAATTTAGGGAAGGAAGTTAAAATGAATCACAATCAATTTGAAGGAAAATGGGATCAAATGATCGGTTCTATTAAAGAAGCTTGGGGCAATCTTACAGACCAAGATCTGGAAAAGGTTAAAGGTAAGAAAGATCAGCTTGTGGGTCTTATTGAAGAAAAATATGGGGAAACGAAAGAAGAAATTGAAACCAAAATTAATAAGCTTCTTGATAAATTATCTAGCTAGGAGATGTTAATCATCTTTCGTAAATGATAGTAAATAGTTTTGTCTATATAAAATATTGTAATAAGGTGCAAAAAATGAACATATTTTTTGCACCTTAATTTTTATTTAATACGAAATATTCCTTAAGGTGTCTAAAGATATTATAATAGGAAACTTCTTTCATGCCGGAATTGCCTGAAGTCGAAACGGTCTGTCGTGCTTTGCGACCTGTTCTTGAAAGCCAAACCTTTATAAAGATTCAGTATAATCGTCCTGATTTGCGCTATCCTTTGCCTGGTGATATGGAAAATAAGCTGAAACAGCATCGCATGACACAGGTGAGACGCCGCGCTAAGTATATTTTAATTGATTTTGATCATGGTTTAACTTTGCTTTGGCATTTAGGGATGTCCGGTCGTGTCCTTATTGAGAAATCGCAGATAACGCAGTTACAAGCAGAGCGTCACGATCATGTGATTTTTACAACTTCCCATAATTATAAAATCACCTTTAGGGATCCGCGTCGCTTTGGTTTTTTATTACTGAAATCCACCCAGAATTTCGAGAATGAAGCCCCTTTTGATTCGATGGGATTTGAACCTTTAGGCGATCCATCTCTTATTCTTTCAAAATTTCACGCGTCTCTTAAAAATCGGGCTATTCCCCTTAAAAGTGCTCTTCTAAATCAAAATATTATTGCAGGAATCGGTAATATTTATGCCTCAGAAGCTTTATGGCAGGCAAAAATTTCTCCTTTCCGCCTTTCGAATACTGTGACTCTTGAAGAAACCAGGATTTTATTACAAGAAATTCAAGATGTATTGACAAGAGCCATTGCCGCGGGCGGGTCAACGTTACGTGATCATATTCAGCCAGATGGGAATAGAGGATATTTCCAACACTCTTTTCGCGTTTATGATCGGGCCAATCAGCCTTGTGATCATTGTCGGGTTACGCCACTTTTAAAAGTTATTCAAAATGGTCGTGCGACTTACTATTGTAGTCAGTGCCAACGTTAAAAGATTCTTTTGTATATTACTCTTTCCCAACAATTCAACCTGATTTTGTCAGCAAATATTACGAATATCAAATTCATACGCATATGACGACTTGCATAATATTAAATAATAGGGCTACGATTAGAGTATAAAATTTTTGTATAATTTTATTTATCTAAGAAAGGACATATTATGCTTCGCAAAATTTCTCTTCTGACCCTTGCTTTATGCAGTCAAACCCTTGCCGATTCTTTTGATTATAATTCTGGCCATTCGTCCAATACACTGCAATTTTATGCAGGGCTTTCTGGGGGCTTAGAGCGTATGACGGGCAGGAGAACAGATAGTGTAACGGAAGATGATCTTGCTGGGGGAATCGGTCAGCTTCAGACAATATTTTCAAATAAAGGAATGTCTGAGAACAATGCTGTGACATCGCTTATAGGGGGTTTTTTATGGGGCTTCCCCCAATCAACGATTTTGATTGGTCCAGAAATTTACTTTGGTCGGGGGAACACAGCATCAGCGGTTCAAGATGATCGTTTAGATTTAATTGGTGACTTTCGACATTATTCTACAACCCTTCAACGCAAAAACTCCTATGGCTTAATTCTGAGAGCAGGCTACCAATTTAATGAGAATTACTTAGGTTATCTATCCGCAGGGTATGATAAAGGCCAGTTTGCAACGGATAGAGTGATAACTTATGACCCAAGAAATGTTACCGCAACTCGAGCCAAAAAAACCAAATGGTTGAACGGGCTTTCATTGGGCATGGGGATTGAGAAAAAATGTGGATCATTTGTTGTCGGCGTTGATTTGCGAATGATAAAGTATAGTACTTTCAGAGTTACGGACGCGCTAAATATTGCACCAGGAATAAATCCAGGATTTATTGATTTTTCTGCTTCACCAAAAATATATTCTGGAAATTTAAGAATTTCTTATCAATTTTAAATTTATAATTGTGATAGAAGAAAATTTAGGAGAAGAGTGTTAAAATGATGCTAATAAAAACTACTTGTCGTTTGTTATCTACCACGGCGTTAATTTTAGGCGTTTTAACGGCGCCTCTGTATTCCATGCAACAAGATCTTCAGACTCAGGTAACTACTCTCTTTGGACCAAACAGTCCTTTAAAAGGAGGAATTCGAAAAAAGAGCATCAATACGGCCTATACACAGCTTGAGCAAAAGAAACTCAATCATGATCCCATTGCCGAGGAAGTTTTAAACGAGTATTCTGATACTTCGGATGATGGGAAAGAAGAGGCTTTAAAAGAATATTATAAGGCTCTTAACCCTCGCAAAAAAGGAACGACTAGTCCCACTGCGGCTCACGGAGCATCGAATGGTATTCCGGGCAATTTGGCTTCGATGAGTATTTCAGACCTTAAGGTTATCTATCACAATGCTATTGGATTGAATAAAGAAAGGGATAGCTCTCAACATAGCTGGACAAGTGACCAATATGTAAATGAGATCATAAGACTTCAAGTAGAGTTGGCCAGAAAGGGGACACATTTATTTGGTGGCGGGGCAAGTTCTTCGAGTTCATCAAGTTCGTCATCAACAAAAATGGGACTCGTAACACAACCCAGCGAAATCGAAATAGTCGTTGATAACTGTGTCAAAGGATTAAAAAAATATCTGGAAGATATCGATCCGATTAGTGTAAAAATTGCGTTTGATAAATATGTCCAACCTGTACTTGCATTGAGTAAAGATTGGAAAAATTTTAGTGAATTGTATGAAGTTGCTTTAACTGCTATCCAAACTGACGGTTTTAGTCAGGAGAAACGACAAAGAATAGAAGCTTTTGTAAACTTATTTGAATACAATGGCGAGTTTAAAAGCATGAAATTTCTAGAAAAATATAGGGCTAATATTCCAGATCCCTTTGAAGAATTATATCATGTGGGAGAAGAAATCCATAAGCATCAGTATAGCAATAAATATGATAGTTTAAGTATTGAAGAAAATCCCCTAAAAATTCTATGTTATATTGATTTAAAAACTGTCACTGCTCTTGCTGCTAAAGAAACTTCAGACATTATTTATCATTATCCGAATTACAGTCAATTAATTGCTACGCTTTACTATTTTAAAACAAAAGGTGTTATACCTTCAAAAGACGGCGAAAGCCCAAGTCCGGCACAAGTAATATTAAAGCAAATTGTATCGATTCTAAGAGAGTTCACAATACCAATGAACGTTACACAAAAAAGAATTCTCGATAATCCAGATTATAAAAAATCCTATGAGGAATTTCCAAAAGATCTAACCAAACGTCAGATTATAGCTGACCCTAAACATTCTTTAGAGAATTTTAATGTATTAATGAATTTAAATATTCAAGATATTAAAGATATACCGCAGCAAACATTAAGTAATATTTTTGCTCACGCTAATCAATTGCCTGCAGCTCAGGCAAAGGCACTCTTGTATCATTTAGCCAATATAAATTTCTTTACAGATGAGAAGGTGTATAAGCCTGGCCGATATTATAGGTTACTCACGATTGTGGTTAAAGATAAAATCATGCCACCGCAGGAAAAATCGGTATTTCTAAAGACTATGAATAAATTTCTTCCAAAAGATATGAATGTTATCCAATCAGAAATCATTGCTAATGCAGATTATAAAAAATCCTATGATGAATTTCCAAAAGATCCAACCAAACTTGAAATTATGCCTGCTGCTTCTAATGTTTTGGACAATTATAAAGTATTATTGAATTTAAACATTGAGCAAATTAGAAAACTACCTACATCAACAATAGAGAGAATATTTAATACGAACTCATTAACTGCATCTGAGGCAAAGGCTATCTTATATTATTTAGCATCGATAAAATTCTTTTCGGATGACTACGTCATAAGTCCTGGTAAATATTATATACTTCTTAAAGAGGCCACAGTTCAGCACGTGGAAACAGCAGAAGAAAAACGCCTAAAAGATGAAAATTATAAAAAGTATCTTGAAAGAAAAGAAAGAAAAGAAAAGGAAGATCAAAAAGCAAGTAAAGAGCGAATTGCAGAAGAGAGAAAACAACGCAGTGCGGAAATTAAAGCACAAAGAGCTGCAGGTAATAACCCACCAGCTGCCCAGGCCGCATCAAGCGGAGCATCTATGCCGCCTCCCCCCCCGCCAGCAGTGGGTGGAGCACAAGCTAATGCACCCGTTGCTGTAACCGTGCCAATGCAAAATCTCGACCCCAATAGTAAGGGTGCGAAAATTGCCGGAGCTTTAGAAAAGAGAGGAGTTGGAAAGGCAATAGCAAATGAAGTGGGTTCTGCGATTAATAAACAGAAAGAGCCTCAGCTGACAAAGATGGTAAGTATCACTATAAATATATTGCAAGCACATAATAAAATAAGTAAATCGATAAACCCTGTGGAGATACTGCAAAGACAAACAGAATATAAAGAATTAATCACTGAAGCCTTAGCTCCAAAATAAATCACTATGCAAACTCCAGGCTATTGGGCCTGGGGTTTTTGTTGTATTTACAATAAAATTGAGTCACAAGAGCATTATCTATTTCAAATTATTGAGTATCCACTCACGATTTGGCGCAAGGTTTATTAGAAATTTTCAAAAGAGGCAGGTTTGGGTAATGGAATAAACTTAAGGAGCCATTATCCCCCAACCGACTATACTCAACTTTTTTATTAGGTTTCCAGGCTTACCGTTGAGCTTATCCTCATCCTCAACACCCCTAAACCCACAAGTTAAGGCATAAAGCGTAAACCCGTCGATTGCATTTCCGACAAACCAAGGGCCGCCACTATCCCGGGTAAAGACTTGGGGGGCGGATTTGGGTTCAGCAACATACATCTCTCGGGTTTTTGTACCGGTTTCTCTCGTCATTTGGACCACACGATTTGCGGTAAATTTTTTAGTATAGTTATCATCTTGTTTGCTAAAGTTACTCGGGAGACTATAGACCTTTTCTCCTTCTAAATTACCGATGGTGAAGGGAGCTTCCGTGCTGAGAGTCATTCCATAGGTAAGGCAAGATAATTTTTCAGGCAGAGGGTCAGTTTCAAACAATTATTTCAAATAAAGGAATGCCCGAGAACAATACTGGGACATCGCTTATAGGGGGTTTTCCCCAATCAAGGATTTTGATTGGTCCAGAAATTTACTTTGGTCGGGGAACACAGCATCAGCGGTTCAAGATGATCGTCTAGGTTTAACTCCTGCTTTTAGACATTATTCGACAACCCTTCAACGCAAAAACTCCTATGGCTTAATTCTGAGAGCAGGCTACCAATTTAATGAGAATTACTTAGGTTACTTATCTACGGGGTATGATAAAGGCCAGTTTGCAACGGATAGAGTGATAACTTATGAACCAAGAAATGTTACCGCAACTCGAGCCAAAAAAACCAAATGGTTGAACGGGCTTTCATTGGGCATGGGGATTGAGAAAAAATGTGGATCATTTGTTGTCGGCGTTGATTTGCGAATAGTAAAGTATAGTACTTTCAGAGTTACGGACGCGCTAAATATTGCACTACCAACAAACCCTGGGTCTATTGATCTTTCTGCTTCACCAAAATATATTCTGGAAATTTAAGAATTTCTTATCAATTTTAAATTTATGATTGAGATAGAATAAAATTTAGGAGAAGAGTGTTAAAATGATGTTAATAAAAACTACTTGTCGTTTATTATCTACCACAGCGTTAATTTTAGACGTTTTAACAGCGCCCCTCTATTCCATGCAATCTCCCCCGCAACAAGATCTTCAGAGTCAGGTAACTACTCTCTTTGGACCAAACAGTCCTTTAAAAGGAGGTGTTCGAAAAAAGAGCATCAATACGGCCTATACACAACTTCAGCAAAAGAACCTCAATAATGATCCCATTGCCGAGAAAGTTTTAAGCGAGTATTCTGATACTTCGGATGAGGGGAAAGAAGAAGCTTTAAAAGAATATTATAAGGCTCTTAACCCTCGCAAAAAAGGAACGACAAGCCCCCCTGCAGCTCATGGAGCATCTAATGGTATTCCGGGCAATTTGACTTCGATGACTCTTTTAGAGCTTAAAAATTTATATCAAAGAGCTCATTCGGCCAGTAAAGAACCTAATATGGACACGAGTCAATGGTTGCCTCACCAATTTATAAAAGAAATTGAAAGACTTATAGATGTATTAGCTAGGAAAGGTATTGCATTGTCCGGTCCTGTGGTAGGAGGCGTAGGCCCTGGGCCTAAGCAGATGGATGCGGATAAATTAACTATTCCTGAACTACAAGCAGCGATGGATGAGATAAGTACGAAGCAATTAGAGCTATATAATAAAAATCCCAATGACCCTGAGATTGATAAATTGCAGGCTCGTTACGAAGAGCTTGAGAAATTTTTTAAGCTTCGTACGGCTGAGTATGAAAAAGCAGAGGCTAAAAAAGCTGCTGATATAAAAAATGCTGCTGAAAGAGAGCGGATAAGATTGGAAACCGAAGCTAAGAAAGCTGTAGATGAAAAGCTATATCAAACTATTGTGAATAATCCAAAATTTCAAATTCCAGCTCTTCCAACGGATAAAGAGCGTATCGATTTCTTAGGGGTGCCAGCAACCTCTCTTGAATTTCTTATTAGTGCCCCAGAGAATCTCTTTTTACAAATTATGGAAAATTTTAAGTTATCAAAGGGAATCGCCCAGAAAATTGATGTTGAAGCCAATGCTGACCTATTATCAGCATTACATTATAGAATTGATTTAATAAAGTCCTATCCCGCGAATGCTAAAAATTCTTATGAACTGTTAACTTCCAGCATTAAAAATCAATTGAGTAAATTAGGTAAAGGAAATAATTTATCTTTAGAAAAACCTAAGGGCGTACCAACAACGCCAGACGAAGAGCAAAACTATCAGGATTTATTAGCCTATTTTGCGCAGAAAAACCTAGATCCAAAGTATATTCAACAAGTTCAAAATAGTTCGGTTTCAATTACAGCTCTTTCTGTTATTCTATTTCCCAATAAGCCTAGAGGTCCACACACCTATCAAACAATTTTTAATTCTATAGATAAGAGCCTCACACCGTTTGAATGGAAAGGGGTAAGAACTGCTATTAAAAAGGGCGAGATAAAATTAGATTTAAATCATCTTGAGATAGGGAAACTTGTTAAAAAAATTGATGAGACGGTTATGGGTATCGAAAAGGGCGCAAAAGAGCTAAATAAATCTGCAGAGGATCGTTATAAAAGTCAACAAGCTTGGATATTAGCGGGACGTCCTACTATTGCTTTACCGCCCCCAGCAGCTGGAAATGCGCCCCCCCCCACCCCCACCGCCAGGTGCAGGAAATGCGCCGCCACCTCCGCCACCATCAGGTGCAGGAGTTGTGCCTCCTCCCCCCAAAAATGGAGGGCCAATGAAGCAAACTAAAAAATGGACTCTTCCTCCTCGAATAAAGGGGGGTCCAAATGTACCTCTGGCTGCTCATAGTATGGGAAAATTGATTGAAGATGAGTTAATCGGGGCTGGATTAGATGCATCTATTGCAAATGAAGTTGGAGAAGCTATCAATGCAGAGAAGAATATGAAAGATAGAAGAAATGCTTCACTAGCAATACTTATAGAAAAGAATGTTGAAGGTGGTAAGCCAATCGCTATCGGCCTAAAGTACGACAAAATTCTTAAAAAAATTAAATAAAATGTCATCTATTTCATAAAAGTCCTCAGGCCTTAGTGCCTGGGGCTTTGAGTTAAAGTTCATCAAAACATTTGCGCCAAGAGATCATTTATCTATTTTAAATTTTCTAGAATCCACTCCCGATTTGGCGCGAGGCTTATTAGAAAATTTACAAAAGAGGCAGGTTTGGGTAATTGGAATAAACTTAAGGAGCCATTATCCCCCAACCGACTATACTCAACTTTTTTTATTAGGTTTCCAGGCTTACAGTTGAGCTTATCCTCATCCTCAACACCGCTAAACCCACAAGTTAGGGCATACAGCGTAAACCCGTCGATTGCATTTCCTCCAAACCAAGGCGCGCCACTATCCCCGGTAAAGACTTGAGGGGCGGATTTGGGTTCAGCAATATACATCTCTCGTGTTTTTGTACCGGTTTCTCTCGTCATTTGGACCACACGATTTGCGGTAAATTTTTTAGTATAGTTATCCTCTTCCTTGCTAAAGTTACTCGTGAGACTATAAACCTTTTCTCCTTCCAAGTTACCGACGGTGAAGGGAGCTTCCGTGCTGAGGGTCATTCCATAGGTAAGGCAAGATAATTTTTCTGGTAGAGCCGCAGTTTCAGCTAATCGCAAGAGAGGATTACAAGCAACAGGAGCTTCCAGAAAACACAGAGCGATATCTTCAACGGGATTAATATCTTCCATCGGATTTTCTGACCCATTGGCTAGGGGCACTATATTGCTTACGATGTGTAATTTTCCCTTATGATCTTCAAAATAAAACTGGCCGATTCCAATTTGTTGAGCAGCAAAATGGATAATGTGCGCACAAGTTAGAATGGTTTGGGTTTCTTGCATGCCGGGTTTTCCAAGAGCGACAGCAGAACAATATTCGAGGAGTTTATCCTCGAGTCTTAGGACTATTTTGCCAGGGTAGATGTCTTCTTTAAGCTTGCTGCCGGCCTCGTGGGCTGATATTAATTCTTCTTCCTTTTCAACAATAATGGCATGGGTCGATACCAATGACAGGAAGGTAAGAAGGACAATTCGAAAAAGCATGAAAAATATTCTTTTTATTAATGGTTTTTTTATTTGGTCAAGCTCTTGATCCTTTTTAATTTGTAGGGAACTTTTCGAAAAGGTTCAATATCAAACTTAGAAAAATGGGGGGATAGAGACATTTTAACGCTAAACGCTAAACGCTAAATGCTAAAGCGCAGACTATCTCTTCGGGGCTTGAGGAAAATTTTCCCCTATTCTATAGATATGAGATGGATTTGCGGCATAAAAAGAAAGGTTAAAGCTTGTGCTACATCACTTTTGTGTCACGCCGTTGTTAGAAGGATTTGGCACGGGTGCCGCATTAATTATTGCCATTGGGGCTCAAAATGCATTTGTTCTTAAACAGGGTATTTTGAAAAACCACGTGTTCGCAACAGCCCTCATCTGTGCGGCGACGGATGCCGCGTTGATTCTGATCGGCGTTGGCGGTTTTGGCAAGATTCTCACCTCAAGTCCAATCCTTCTTGAAATTGCGCGATGGGGTGGCGTGGCTTTTCTCGCATACTATGCATTTCGCTCTTTTCGAGCGGTTTTGAAAACAGAATCTCTAACTGTTGCCCTTGATAATAAAAATTTGCCCTCTTTAAGGGCCTCTCTTACCACAGCACTAGCTTTAAGCCTTTTGAATCCGCATGTTTATTTAGATACAGTTGTTCTATTGGGAAGTATCGGCGCGCAAATTCCTGCGTTTGAACGCCCCTATTTTGCGTTGGGAGCCATTCTGGCCTCTTTTATATGGTTTTTTAGCATGGGATATGGCGCAAGATTTTTGGGCCCGCTTTTTCGAAAGCCCTTAAATTGGAAAATTCTTGATTTTATCATCGGGTGTATTATGACAATTCTCGCTCTGACACTCGCTTTTGGAATGAAAGATCTAAACTGTCAGGGATAAGGCCTCTTCAAGGATTCAGACTTAGCCGATCAAAATTTTAGACAAGGGATCAAAGAGATGGTCGTTGGCTGCTAAAATGGTACCTGAATTTAAAATATCTTGGCCCCCTTTTGCATCACTAATGTACCCACCTGATTCTTTAATCATCAAAATGCCGGCGGCGAGATCCCACGATTTTAAGTCGGTAGCAAAACAACCGTCAAACTTGCCCGCTGCCACATAAGCTAAATCAAGGGCTGCTGACCCAAAGCGTCGCATGCCAGCCACTTTACCTGCCAAGCGGCTTGTATAATTGATTGCATCCGTCTCTGCCTGATGACGGTAAGGAGTGCCAATCGCAACTAAGGCTTCGTCTAAATGTCGCCGTCCCGAAACACGAACACGGCGTTGATTCAAAAACGTACCTTTCCCCTTTTCTGTCCAGTAGAGTTCATCCAAAATGGGGTTATAAACAACACCTGCAATGATTTCTTCTCCCTTTTTTAAAGCAAGAGAAACACAGAATTGAGGGATACCATGTAAGAAATTTAAAGTACCATCAAGGGGGTCTACAATCCAGCAGTGTTCGGGATCTGTGCCTGCAATCGCTCCGGATTCTTCCAACAAGAAAGAATATCCAGGACGGGCTTTAGAGAGTTCTTGAATAAGAATTTTTTCGGCCCTGTGATCTGCAGTTGAGACAAAGTCGCCCAGACCTTTCCGGGAAACTTGCAATTGTTCCACTTCTCCAAAATCTCGTGTTAAAGCCCGGCCCGCTTTTTCGGTGGCTGAAATCATAACATTCACAAGAGCAGAGCGCCCCGTTAGTCGCGCAGTAAGCATAATATTCTCTTTTCAATTATAGTGATGGACGCCAGAATCAGGATTTATTCCTTATTCTTTGGCACGTTCCACGTAAGTACGGTCATCCGTATTAATAACAATGCGCATTCCCGAACCAATGTGGGGGGGAACCATCACGCGCATGCCATTTTCCAAAACAGCTGGTTTAAAAGAAGACGAAGCGGTCTGTCCTTTCACAACAGGGTCAGCTTCAGCGATCGTTAAAATAACGGTGTCGGGAAGTTGAATGCTGAGGGGCTTTGTTTCGTACGAAGAAACATTAACAATCATTCCATCTTGCAAGAAATCTGCGGCGTCACCCACAAAGTCGCGGGATAAACTAATTTGTTCAAATGTTTGTTGATCCATAAAAATCAAATCATTGCCTTCGGCATAAAGGTATTGATAAGGCTGAGCATCAAGAAAGACGCGTTCGACTTGCTCTGCTGAGCGAAAGCGCACGTTTGTTTTGGTGCCTTCCGTCAAATTTTTCAATTCAACTTGCATATATGCGCCCCCTTTACCGGGCTGAGTATGCTGCGTTTTAACGGCAACCCATAATTTTCCTTCAAACTCGATAACATTCCCGACTCGAATTGCATTTCCACTTATTTTCATGAACGTCTTTTCCTCTTCTTTTGTAAAATTTAAGAGCGAGGACTTACATCCCGCATAGCTTAAATTGTTATCTCTGTCCTTTAAAAATGGTTGTTAACTCGGCGAGCATTTTGAGCCCTTCCGCTTGGGGGCGTTGGAAGGAATTTCTCCCAATGATAAGCCCATTGCCGCCGCCATTGGCGATGGCTCTCGCATCTTCTAAAACGCTCTTCACATCTTTAGCTTCTCCGCCGGAGAAGATGACCAAACGTCGACCATTGAAACAAGATTTTACAACATGTCGCACTCGATCCTCTAACGTGTCAATCTTAATCTTGTGCTGAATATATTGACGTTTCGCTTCTTCATTTTCCAAATGGTCAGAAGGCAATTTGACTTTGATAATATGGGCGCCCAGCAAAGCCGCCATGTGAGCGCCGTAAGCAATCACATCAATGGCTGTTTCCCCTGCTTTTGAGAGGGCTCCGCGTGCATAAGACCAAATGACAACAGCCAAGCCGCAAGATTTTGCTTCTTCAGCAAGTTCGCGAATTTCTTCAAACATATCGAGAGACGCATCAGAACCGGGGTAAATGGTAAAGCCAATCGCGGAACATCCCAAACGCAACGCATCATTAATAGAACCCGTAATAGCTTGATCAGGAGGGTTGTCTTTGCCATAAAGGCTGTTGCTGCTATTAATTTTTAAGATGGTGGGAATCATGCCCGCAAAAGTATCTGCGCCGGCTTCTAACCATCCTAGCGGAGCGGCATAGGCCGCCAGGCCCGCATCAACGGCCATTTTATAATGGTAATGGGGATCAAATGCGTCAGGGTTCGCCACGAAAGCGCGCGGACCATGCTCAAAACCTTGATCGACGGGAAGAATAATCATGTTTCCCGTGCCGCCTAAGCGACCATGCATGAGGATGCGGGCGAGGTTAGTCTTAGTTCCTGGATTATCGCTTTCATAATTCGCCAGAATTTTTTTGACGCGCTGTGTGAGTCTCATGAAATCTCCTTTTGAAATCAGTTTAACACTACACTGTTGGGTCAAAAAGTGGCAATAATATTTTGTAAAAAGCGCAAGAGAGACTTTGTGGTGTCTTATATTACAATCAAGTAACTAACGAAAAGGGTCATTTTTGTTACTTAATGAAAAATAAGTAACACGGGTGTTATTTGTTAAACGCTAAAAATGAAATGAAATTCTTATGAGAATGTATTCACAAAACAAGGTCTGGCCTGCGGCGTTATTAAGGATTTTCGGGTGACACACGCCAGCGGGCATGCCAATTTTGAAGATAACTTTTCGCTAAGGAAGGGTCAATAATCGTTAATAGGTTTTCCGTATTTCGCTTATAGGCCGCGGCTGAAAAGTTATAACTTCCCGTAATGACCGTGGATTCGTCAATAATCATAATTTTGTTATGCGCAATACCTTGAGGGGCATCAAACCGAAGGGGCACATCATTATCCAGCAAAATGTTTTTTGCCGAATGCTTATGGGTTTGGTTGCTTCGGTCCAAAAGAACTTTAACCTCAACGCCGCGCAAAGCTGCCGCTGTTAAGGCTGTGGCAATGTCGTGATCGGTAAAAGAATAAGCTTGAACAAAAATAGATTTCTTGGCTCCCTCAATGCTGTCCAGAATCTTCGATTGACAAGTTTTGTTCGGTGTAAAACATACCTCGATGGATTCTTTGGGGTGCGCGGATGCGGTTGCATGGGAAGCGGGTATGGGTTTGTTGACCCAGCCTTTAACGGAAAATCCTGTGGTGAAGCCGATAAAAAATAGCATAATAACTGTAATAGACGGCGGTATGTCGCGTTTTGCAGAACGTTTCATGGGCTCACTCCTCAAGGGTATGAGCTTAGAATCCTTCAAGAAAATTAATATTTGGTTAAGAAATTTTTACGGAATCTCAAGGGGTAGTGCCTTCTAAGACCAGATGATCTCCCTCAATTTTAAATCTCTTCAATTTCTTTAAAAAGCTCATGCCCAAGAGGGAAGGATGAGTAAGATTTTGGGAAACAGAGGCGGTTACATCCCGCAAAATAAGGGTGCCCACCTTGATTTCTGCAAGACGAATAGGGGAACCAAAACTTATGCCATTCGCAGTTTGCATAGGTTCATTAAAAGATAAGGACTCCACATCTATGCCCAATCGTTTCGCATCCGCCAGGGTTAAAACCACTTTAGAGGCCCCCGTGTCGACCATAAATGAGACGGGGATTGAGTTGACCGAAGCTTCCACTATAAAACTTCCCCCTTTCGCCCGTAGGAAACTGACAGAACCATCAGCGTTTGACGTGGCATGTGTGGGCAAGATATTCCGTTTGACTCTTTCGGCAACGCCACTCCACTCATCTTGAAAGCTATAGCCCAGGAGGAGAACAAAGAATATTCCCATCCACGTGACAGCATACTTTAAAGTTGGCCGATCCCCAAAATGATGAATGCCGGCAGGGATAAGGGCGCACAAAAGGGCAATACAAAAAATCATTTGGCCCACATTGTCGTTTGAACTTAAAACATAAGGAAAGCGCCAAATCAGCAAGCCCAAAATGAGAATGCCAAGACCGACAATGCTATAAATAACTTTCAGTTCTTTTTTCATGTGTTTCTCACTTTTGCTTCAAAATAACTAGGATAAAGCGTTTTACTTACTCATTCTTTTTTAATTTAACACTAAATGTTATCAAATTGTATGTACATTAATATAGCTTTGAGTAAGAAAATTGTCAGTGTGTAGTATAAAATTTTAAAAAAATCGGGATGATATGTATTTTAATTAATTATTGCTCGAAGAATTTTTTAAGGATTAGAAATTGTTTATTCTTAATGAAATTAATCAATAATTTCAATGCCGCATCTAATTTTTAAAATAGTGTCTAAATCATCATCTTGTTTTAATATTTTTGCTATTTTATACTCAAAAGAGTTTTTTGAAATAGAAAATCTTTCCGATTTTCTTTTTGGTAATGGCAAATGACAACGATCTCCATCTAAATTAACAATACTAGCTTCAGCCAAAACTGAATGAAAATAGCGTAATTCGTATGTGGTTATCGAATTATGTTGGGTATCAGAAAAATTAGCTCTGTCAGTCCATTCTTCACTAAAACCTTTGCGGGTGTCAACGGCACACACTGTAAATTCTAGAGAATCAAAATGATATATATTACTATCAGATCCCCCATTTTGCCATTTTGTTGAATCATCTAACAATAAATTAAATCTCCCTAGAGGAGCTAAATCTATCGCAAATTTTTCTTTGTACATTAAGTCTATCGAGTCATCATCAGCTTGAGAAGATTTGGGAGTGTTTCTGCTATTGGTTCGGGTATATATATAAGAATCCTTAATAATTATATTATCTTTTTTGTAATCCTCTTTTAGATAGAATGGCTTGAGAGGGATACTATCAATTTCTAAAACATCAATCTCTTTTTCATATAGAGTTAGATTCAATACTCTTGCTCTTATCGCTTTTCGATTCAAGGGTAACTTAGAAAGCCAATCCTGGAAATCATGATCAAACATACGGTTTGCCGTACTCTCTAATCCGATTATGTGTTTAGTATCACTAACTCCAAACACAATATATCTTTTTTTGCCTGGCGCGTAGGAATTTACTAGACAGAGAATATCGTGTAATAATTCTGCCTTATTTTTGTGCCAGACTTGTTTAAAATCTAGACAATCTGACTCGGGTTGCTGAATTAAAATACTAAGTTCATCGTTTGTCATTATATCCTCGCAATTCTACAATATAATCATAGCAAATCAAAGTTAATGAGGAATGAAAAGAACACTATAGAATTTTCTGTCTATTTTGAGGGAGGAATGGCCTGTATTAATAGATGGCGCATGAGATGGCAGTCCTATTGTGGCTTTTTGGATATCAAAAAATGAAAATATGGGGGTTTATATGATTTTAATTATACCTCCCCTTGCTTCATCAAAGAGTCACCATCAATTGCGCACCTGCAGATTTTATTGGCAAGTCAATACCCCTAAAATCTACAGAAGGAAGGATTAATATTCCCTTTTAAGTATTATCTTTGGGTTTATTCTGCGAAGTTCAGCAACATTCTCATCTGATACATTACACCCAGAAATATTCAATATTTTAACATTGGCTAGTGCCGAAACATCCGTAATCCTTGTGCGGACCAGATTGAGATTATGAACATTGCCCAGAGCTGAAACATCCGTAACCCCTGTGTGGCTCAGATTCAGTGTGTGAACATTGCCTAGACCTGAAACA
>VGCI01000013.1 GCA_016870095.1 Alphaproteobacteria bacterium
TCAAAGTGCGACTAACACGATGACACCACTAACCACAACTAACGAACGAGGTTAATTATGGCTAAAGACATCTTAGCTCATACTGAGCGCATTTTCCAAGAACAGAACAAGAGAATCTCCCATAAACTTGGGCCACCAGAGGTGCGTCTCTCTTAAACACGTTCATCTGAAGGAGGCGAGGCGCTGTCTCGCTTTCCTTCCTTTTGTGTGATGTTTGAGAGAAGCTCTTCGGGTAATTCTTGTTTTTATCTGGTTGATTTTGCCTTCGCGGCAAGTTGATTCATCATGCCCAAAATCCAAATAGGCAGGCGCTCTCAAGCATTCACACTCCGACAATTATTAGGATAAGGAGACAGCGAATGATACAAGTTCTGCCTTTAGATGGGACGCCCGATGAGTACTTTGAGAGTTTCGATGAATTCTTTAAGGATATCATCACAACTGAAAACTCGAAGCTCGTGGATGATCAACCTGATCTTGGTCAAATGAATTGGAGTTTTACGATCTACCCACCGAAACGAGTCGCCGCGCTCTATGCTCACACTACGGAGCCGTGCGATGCGATGCAGGAAGCGTTGGAGGATAATCTGCCGTTGATCGAGATTTGCGCGGGTGATTATAAAAAGCCCCTGTACATCGTCTTGAGCCCCAACGTTGATCTGGATTACCTGAAGCGAAAATGGTGCATCGATTGGTGCACGTTTCATCATGTGCTGGTGAGGGAGGTGTGAGGGGAAAGGGGTTTTTAAAAGAGGGCTAAGAGGTGCTATTGCATTTCTTTTTAAGCAGGTGGCATACTCATTGTCTTTAAGATATCCCTTGATAAACAATGGAGATCTTACACAAGAATTCCTACCATAAAATGGAGAAATCTCTCACCCCCTGTTTCATTTGAAGTAATGAAACAAATGAGTACAAAATATACTACTTTTCTTGATTAGAAAGGGTAAGAGCATGAGTTAATGACTTTGCGATTTTCACTTCACCCAATAGGTTGAGCTGATTAAGAGTAGCCAATGGTTGTTTTTGTACACCCACAAGAATCGTGGAGATACCCACTTTGCTACATCGTAAGAAAAATTCCTCCAAGGCACGTGCACCTGACGCATCGATGAAAGGGACATTATGCATTCTTAAAATGAAGGTACGTGTTTGTCTCTGAATTTGGTTTAAAATATCATTTAAAATGGTTGTAGCGCCGAAGAAAAAGGGTCCGTTGATTTGAAAAACTTCAACGCCTTCGGGAATAACGTTATGAGGGACGGTCTCAATGACGGCATCAAAATCGTCTTGGTCTTCTTGGAGCAGGGGCAGCCCATACTTGAGTTCCGTTACATCACTCATTCGCTTCATAAATAGGAATGCTGCAAGCACAACGCCGACTTGAATGGCAATGACAAGATCTGCAAATATCGTTAATAAGAACGTTGTAAGAAGGATGGCGCGATCACTTTTTGGCGCATGCATAAGATAGAGGAAATGCCGAGATTCACTCATATTCCAAGCAATAATCATCAGAATCGCCGCCAGGCTTGTTAGGGGAATCCACTTAGCAAAGGGAGACAAGATCATAAGAAAGGATGCAACAAAAACAGCATGGAATAGACCTGAAAGCGGTGTTTGTCCGCCTGATTTTATATTTGTTGCCGTGCGCGCAATGGCGCCTGTGGCTGGAATACCGCCCCCCAGAATGGATGCAATATTGGCAATGCCTTGGGCGACGAGTTCAACATTTGATTTATGTTTCCTTCCCGTCATGCCATCAGCGACAACAGCAGATAAAAGAGACTCCATTCCTGCAAGAAGGGCTATGGTAAAAGCAGCAGGCATCAATATGACCGTTGTATCCCATGAAGGCAGATTGGGTAAGGAAAACGTTGGAAAATGGTTGGGTAATTCCCCAAAGCGCGCTCCAATTGTGGCAACGTTGAGATCCAAAAAATAAACAAGGGTGGCAGAGATAACGATTGCAATCAAAAAACTTGGCCAACGGGGATAATGCTTACGTATCCCCAAAATTATCCCTAAAGTTAAAAAGCCAATAGCATGAGTTGGCCAGTGGATCGTGTGCATGGAAGTGAAATAAACTCGCCATTTATCAATAAAATCATTGGGGAGTGCTCCAGTTGACAGACCTAAAAAATCTTTGACTTGAAGAGAGAAAATGACAACCGCAATACCCGCGGTAAAACCTGTAATCAGGGGATAGGGCATATATTTAATCATCGCTCCAAATTGAGCAAATCCCATGATGATGAGCATGGCCCCTGCCATCAGTGTGGCGATAGCAAGGCCGTCATATCCATGTTGTTGGATAATGCCATAGATAATGACAACAAAAGCTCCTGTTGGTCCACCAATTTGATGACGACTACCCCCAAAGAATGAGATAAGGAATCCAGCGATAATTGCGGTGTATAGCCCACGTTCCGGAGAAACACCCGATGCAATTGCCAAAGCCATAGCCAGAGGAAATGAAATGATGGCAACTGTTAAACCAGCGGGAATATCCTTTCGCAAAATGCTGAGAGAGTATCCTTCCCGCAAGCATATAAAAAGCTTTGGGATAAATAGTTTCGAATAATGAGACAGCTTCGGGATCATTTGTTGTCCTTCAAGGTTAAGATGGGCAAAATAGCCTTTATCAGAAATTATAATATGTCTTTTTTAAATATTATCATCTTTTTTGGTTCTAGAAAATTACTGAGGTCATTGGCCACTAAAGAATAAATGTCCCATTCTGCTAGATTAAAATTTTCCAAGTCTAAAGTGGATCTCTTTGAAAAGGAACAAAAAGAACAGGGCCAAGCAGTTCTTTTTTTAAGCCTGTTTTCGTTTTAATAAAGCGGACAAGTTGTTGATCATAGCCACTTCCTAAGGGCATAATTAACCGCCCATTCACCGTAAGTTGATCAATCAGAGGCTGAGGAACCTTTTCCGCAGCGGCAGTGATAAGAATAGCGTCATAAGGAGCATGCTCTGGCCATCCAGAATATCCATCTCCAATTTTTACGTGCACATTCTTATAGCCTAAATCTTCAAGATGCTCTTGGGCTAGTTTACCAAGGGACACAACTATTTCGATTGTGTAAACTTTCTGAGCGAGCAAGCTTAAAACAGCTGCTTGATAGCCTGAGCCTGTTCCGATTTCTAGAACCTTTTCCTGAGGGGAAATACAAGCAGCCTCACACATGAAAGCAACAATATATGGCTGTGAGATTGTTTGCTCATACCCAATTGGTAAGGGTGAATCAGTATAGGCCCTATCTTTTAAACCATCGGGAACAAAAAGATGACGAGGAACCATTTTCATGCTCTTCAATACACGCTTATCCTTAATTCCTCGCAACTCAATCTGGGATTTGACCATATTCATACGTTGCCATGAAAAATCTGATTCATTTGCTGATGAAGTAAGCATAGTGTTCTCCTTATTTAAAAGATTAACAAGATTGTTCATTTTTGCGAAAGTTCGTTCTGCACCGTACTTTAAAAGCTGATCAGCCGTTTCAGATTTGAAATGATGTCCTCCTAAAAACCCCCAAGCTTTCATGCCAGCTGCAACAGCTGCCTTAATGCCAACTACACTATCTTCAATGACTAAGCATTGACCAGGCTCTACACCCATAGAATGCGCCGCAAAGAGGAAAAGATCAGGATAAGGCTTTGGTCTCCTAACCATATCGGCGCTAAAGATATTGCTATTAAAATAGGCAAGGAGAGTACTCGTAGTCAGCAAGATACGTAAAATTCTCAAAGAACAATTTGAGGCAACACATTTTTTAAAGGGAAGGTTCTGTAGAACCTTTTTTACGCCTGCAAATGCCTCAATTTTTTGACTGGAAAGCTTGGTAAGAACAATCTCGTCAATTTCTTCTGCAAATTGTCCAGAACTCTTTGAAAGCGTAATATTTTTCTTTTTTTTAAGAGCTTCAATAATCGAAAATGCTGTTGCACCAGAAAACTTTTTTGCAAAGTGTGCAAATGTCATCTTCATACCATGCTGCGAAAGGTACTGCCATTCAATTTTGTTTACGGCTTCTTGTGTATTTACAAGAACACCATCAAAGTCAAAGATAATTAAGTTTGGCTTCATTTTTACCTCTTAATTATTTTCTTCATCTTACGTTCTTTAAAATCTTGGGCTTTGAAACAATAGCGTGTGTAAGGAACAGCCAGAAGACGCTTTACTCCGATAGGTTCACCTGTCTCCTCACAGTAACCATAAATTCCCTCATTAATACGCTCTAACCCTAATTCGATTTCATGGCGCACCTGGTCTTCATGTTCTTGAAACATAAAATCTCTATTATGCAGCCCTTCATTGGTGCCTTGATCCACGGGGTCAGGCTCTCGGTTGGGAGCCTCAGTCAGACTCAAAGAGATTGCTTCCTCTTTCGCAAGAACTTGCTTGTGCATCTTTTCGAGCTTATCCTTAAAATAACACAGCATTTGCTCTGACATATATTCAGGATCATTGAAGGGATCATAAGAAGAAAGCGCATCTAAATTTATCATGGAAGTCACTCCTAAAATTTTTTAACGAGCTCTTGCGATCCTCTTGTACACAGCTACTTTCTCTTTCCCCCCTTTAAACTTTTCAACACCTTTAATTGAGCTTAGGAAGCGGTAAATTTTTATTAATAAATATTAATATCTAGTTCACCAGAATCAACCTCAGTTACACCTGGCACTGACCATGCCGCATGTCGTGCTTCTTCAAATTCAGCCCAGGATTGAACTGTGCCTTTTAGGATAACCTTACTCCCTTGGGTATTTATGTGGATATTACGAGCATCTAGCGTAGCGCTCCTTTGAAATTCTGATAAAATTTTCTTAGAGACTTGTTCCGGTTTTATAGTGGTTGGAGGCTTTAAAAAGATTGTATTGATGACATTCTTAACGCCAAAAAGATACTTTACATTTTGATAAGCTCTATCACGTTGATATTGCCACTCAACTTCACCACTAAGAGTGACTACACCATGCTCTACAACAATTTTTACTTTATCTCGGGGAAGGGAAGAATCCCATTCTAAAGTGCGTATAGCTGCTTTGGCTATTTCTTCATCGCTGCGTTGCAAAGATTCCCCAAACTTGACTTGGAGCTCTTCAATAACTCCCTTTACGCCTTGAATATTTTTTACGGTTTTTTCCGCTAAGAATTTTTCATAATAATTCTCAACGCTTCCTGTCAACGTCACAATCCCGTTTTCAACGCTAATCATGATATTGTGGGATTTAAGCCCTGGTTCAAACTCGAGCGCGTCTTGGATGTCTGTTTTAAGAGGTGAAGTTGGTATAGTCATGACGTTCTCCTTTTCTATTTTCGTTTAATTTCAATCCTTTTTATTTGTTTATCTTTTTCCGTAGATTTAGGAAGAATAATTTTTAGTACACCATCTTCTAGACTGGCATTGACATTATTTTCATCAACTGCTGTTGGAAGTTGAAAGGTACGATTAAAGGAGGTGCTAGAGCGTTCAGATAAATAATAATTACTGCGCTTTTCTTCTTTTTCTTCTTTTTTTTCCCCTCTAAGGGTAAGAATTCCATTGTTGATCTCAATATTAATATCTTCTTCTTTTAAACCTGGGAGATCAGCAATAATTTGAATTTCTTTATCATGCTCAATAATATCAACATTGGGCAGCAATCCTCCTTCTTTCGTCCAAGACATAAGTGGAGCCCCTCTCCAAAAATCATTAAAGGATTTTTCCAATTTTTCGAGATCCCGGCTGAATTCTCTAAATGGTTCTGAATTTGAGCCAAAAACCCTAGGCATTAAAGAAAGTTTCGTCATGACAATTTCCTCTTCTCTATAATGTTATATATGGTTATTTATTTCTTTTTACGACCTCACATTTTTTCGATTCATCTACATAAATGACAGCATGATTATACCAAAGTGACGATGAAGAGCTTCGTTAATTTTGGTTCTTTTTTTAATTTGAAAAGCAAGAGAATATAATATATAATGAAGTATAAGAGCGTCATAGTAACTGTTGTTCGTAAAAATATTTAGAAAAACATCTGGCCATATTTAAAGATCAAAACTATCTCCCATCTGTTATGAAGGGCTCGTTTATTAACCTATAAACAATTTTTCAATCTTTCTTTCCCAATAAATAATATAAGACTTATTAATGGTAAAAACCCCAACAAAGCATGACCCATGTAAAGAGTTTTATAGCTGGTATAGTTTATAATTATACCTGTTATTAAGTTAGCAAAAAACAGAGACATACCGCTGATCAGATAGAAAGTGCCATAGGCTGTTGCTCGAAGATGAGGTAATGCCTTATCGCCCACCCAAGATAGAAAAATGCTATGGCCAATTCCTCGCTGTATCCCCCATAAAAAAGCCCCCAGGAAAATTATTTCATTTCTGTCTGCACTACCTATAAAAAAGTTTGCCATGGATAAAAAAATGATAGACAGAGCAATACAGAAGGGACGTCCGACATAATCGGATAGCCTACCAATGGGATAGGATATTGCAGCTTCGGAAAGATTATAAGTCATCATTATAAAAGGAATTAATTCTATAGCCATCCCAAATTCTAAAGCTCTGAGGGCTATAAAAACTTCGCTACTTCTACATAACATAAAGAAAACACTCACTATGACAATAGCCCAATATCCCTTACCGAGGGCCAATAGCTCTCTGGGTTTTAAGGATATCTTGCGATTTTTAATTTCTGGCTGCTTTACCTCATGGACACTTAAAATTAAGAACAAGATAGCTAACAAAGCTGGAATGGATGATACCCAAAAGATCATGCGATAATTACATTGAGTAACTCTCATAACATAAAAGACGAGAAATGCACCGATCATGGAACCTATCATGCCTAGAGAGTGTCTTAGCCCAAAACAGGCACCTCTGAGCTCGGGTGGTGAAATTTCAGCGACCATTGCTTCTCTGGGACTGGCTTGTATGCCTTTGCCAATACGATCAAAAGACCTTCCCAATAAAACCGTGTGAACGCTGGTTGCTAAAGCTAAAATAGGACGACTTAAAATTACCACAAGATATCCTAAAACCATAAGGGCTTTGCGATTTTTTAAATAGTCGCTGAGAATTCCAGAAATAAGTCGTGCAGTCCATGAAGTAAGTTCAACCAACCCTTCCAGTATCCCCATAGAAACCAGGCTTGACTTCAAAACTTCCTTCATGAAGGGGCCGGATATCGTAAAAATCATGGCTGCCGATATATTAAGAAGCGCATCAGCTATCCCTAGAACCCAAAGTTGGAAAGGTATCTTTCTTAACTGCTGAGACATTGATGCACCTATCGTGGTACCTCCAATATTTAATATATTTAGAACTCTAGAAACAAAGTTCAACGATGGTTTGCGTTTAGAGAGGTATTTCTGATAAGAGCTTAATAGTAAGCTTTATTTTAACAAATTGTAACATAACCAACTATAAAAAACAAAATACGTTAAAATTAAAAGTGAATTCACCTATCTATGTACATGAATGCATACATAATGATAGATACCGTCACAAGATAAGCAACTGGACTCATGAATGAAGCAAAAAAACAGCATATAGATCATAAAGGATGGCTCCCCGAGGAAGAGATTTGGAGTAAATCTCTTGGTCAGTTATTCGTTGAACTCAAAAGCTCCCAAAAGGGGATTTCATCCAAGCAAGCAAAATTACGTTTAAAAAATTATGGATTAAATACTTTTCATGCAAAATCAAGGAATCTTTTCTTGTTTGTGATGCTTGGTCAATTTAAGAATCCTTTCTTGCTTATGTTGTTGATCTGTGCATCTCTTACTGGCATGGTAGGAGATATTGCCAGCTTTCTCATCATCTTTCTCATTGTATCTATAAGCACAATTATTGGAGTTTCTCAGGAATATATAGCATTGCACCAAGCAGAACTCCTGAAAGCATCGGTAGCTTTGCGAACTCAGGTATTACGTAATAGCGTGATATCTGAAATTTTAACTGAAGCAATTGTTCCTGGTGATGTGGTCGTCTTAAGTGCAGGAGATCTTGTACCAGGCGATGGGCGAATTTTAGCTGCGAAAGATCTGTTTGTTGATCAGTCATGCATTACAGGTGAGAGCCTACCTCTCTCTAAGAGTGCATGGGAAGAACCCGAAAATATTCAAGATCTCAACGACTCCTTTTCAACAGTGTTCATGGGTTCTGCTGTAATTAGTGGTACAGCTGAGGTTTTAATATGCCGGACAGGTAAGAATACGTTTCTAGGAGCAATGGCTCAAACACTCATTAGTCCGCGACAAACCTCTGTATTTCTGCAAGATATGAATAAATACGGGCTATTTATTATGAAGCTAACCCTTCTCATGGTGCTAGGGACACTTACAATCAATCTTTATTTACATCGTCCTTGGCTTGAATCCTTATTGTTTTCACTTGCTTTGGGCGTAGGGATGACGCCTGAATTCATGCCAATGATCGTGTCTGTTTGCTTAGCTCGAGGAGCGCGGCTTATGGCCAGATCAAAGCTGATTGTTAAAAAAATTTCTTCTATCTATGACCTTGGAAGTATGAATGTACTTTGTACAGATAAGACTGGCACTCTTACTGAAGGTGCTTTAGACGTGGTAGGTTACACCAATGCTCAGGGCCTTCCAAATCAACGTTGTTTTGAACTTGCTTACTTAAATAGTTTCTTTGAGACAGGCTATAAGAGTCCCCTCGATCAGGCCATTATGCATCATGCTTCAATAGATACAAAATTATGGACCAAAATTGATGAACTTCCCTTTGATTTTCAGCACCGTCGTATATCTGTTCTGCTCGGCGACGGAATAACGAAGGTTTTAATTTTAAAAGGCCCTTTGGAAGATATCCTTGAAGCTTCTTCATTTATTGAAGAGAGCAGTCGTGAAACCTCACGCCCCTTAAACCATCAAGATAGAGAAAAAATTATTAACCAATTTCGTCACCTAAGCGAACAGGGCTTAAGAGTCCTGGGTGTTAGCTGGCAACGAAAGCCACCTGAGTACACTGAAATTACACTAACGGACGAAAAAGATCTTATATTTTGCGGATTTCTATTCTTCTCTGACCGACCAAAAGAAAGTGCAAAGCAGGCTCTGAAGGCGCTACAAGCAAGCGGTATTACACTTAAAATCATTACAGAGGATAATGAGTTGGTAACCAAAAACCTTTGCAAACAGTTAGATATTCCTATCAGAGGAATGTTGACCAATACACAATTACACGAAATGACAGATACTGCACTGATAGCAAAGATCAAGAACACAAATCTTTTTTGTCGGGTAACCCCTGATCAAAAAAGAAGAATAGTTCATCTCTTGAAATTACAAGGGAATATCGTTGGATTTATGGGAGATGGAATTAATGATACATCCGCTTTGCATCACGCAAATGTCAGCATCTCCGTTGATAATGCTGTTGATGTGGCTAAAGAGGCCGCATCATTCATCCTTTTAGAAAAAGACTTAAGCGTTATCCATCAAGGTGTTCTAGAAGGTAGAAAAACTTTTGCAAATATCATGAAGTATTCCCTAATGGCAACCAGCGCCAACTTCGGAAATATGGTGAGTATGGTTGTGGCTTCCCTTCTTTTACCGTTCTTGCCCATGCTTCCAATCCAAATCCTACTTAACAATCTGCTATATGATATTGCGGGTTTGGGTTTACCATTTGACAACGTTGATTCAGAATTACTGGTTCGGCCGTCAAAGTGGGATGTTTCACTTATTAACAAGTTTATGGGATTCATAGGGCCCATCAGCTCTCTTTTTGACATTGGAACCTTTTATATCTTACTTTTTCTTTTTCAAGGCAACCAAAGTTTATTCCGCACAGGTTGGTTTATGGAGTCCCTTGCTACCCAAATTTTTGTCGTTTATATCATCAGGAGCAGGCACATATTTTTAAGAAGCACGCCTCATTATTGTCTCATCTTTTTTTCTGTTATTGCCTTGGCTATGGGCATTACCCTTCCCTATTCGGTATTAGGAACTTTCTTTAGTTTTGTTCAAATACCTTTGTCATTTTTTATGATTTTGCTCGCCATTGTGGCTACTTATCTTCTTGCAGTTGAGTTTGGAAAAAATCTTTTCTATAGAGTTTTTCTGAGTTCGTTGAAAAGCACAATTTGAAATGTGCGATGATTAAATAGGCTAAATCTGTTAAGCTATAGAAAAATTATGAGGAGGGAAACTCAATTGAAAAAAACTTATATGATTTATACTTTACTCAACTTTATCCTTTTCATTGCAAATACTTATTCTGCACCTATTTATTTAGATTACCAAGCCTCCACCCCTGTCGATCCAAGGGTGTTTGAAGTGATGTCTCCTTATTTTACCAAAGAATTTGGAAATCCACATTCAACGACTCATATTTATGGCACCCAAGCTCATAAGGCTATTGAGCAAGCTCGAAGTCAAATTGCAAAAGTTATCAATGCTTATCCAGAAGAAATTATTTTTACTTCTGGGGCAACGGAGGCAAACAATCTAGCAATACTCGGGGCTTGCAGGGCATTGAAAGGTCAAGGAAAGTCTGAAATAATTAGCATTACAACGGAACACAAGTCTGTTTTAGGGCCTTTGAAAGAACTCGAAAAGGAAGGATTTAAGATTATCCTCCTTCCTGTACAGAAAAATGGCATCATAAAAATAGAGGAGCTAGAGAAAGCCCTTTCTTCAAAAACAGCTCTCGTATCTGTTATGGCGGCAAATAACGAAATTGGTGTCCTGCAGCCCATAAGAGACATTTCCAAGCTCGCCCATAAGCACGGCGCTCTTTTTCATACGGATGCTGCTCAAGCCTTTGGCAAAATCCCGCTAGATGCAAAAAAGGATGATATTGATCTTTTAAGTATTTCTGGCCATAAAATTTATGGACCTAAAGGCGTGGGGGCTCTTTATATTAGGAACGGCGTTACCATTCTCCCTCTGGTATATGGTGGCGGACAGGAAAGGCACTTAAGGCCAGGCACTCTTCCAACGCCTTTATGTGTTGGTTTGGGAGAAGCTTCCCGTATTGCCTGCGAGAACCTATCATCTGAATCTAACCAGCTTTTAGCTTTGCGGAATAAATTTCTTGCTTTATTTCAGGGCAATCTTCCAGGTTTCGTTGTGAATGGTGATCTTGAGGCAAGGCTTCCTGGAAATTTGAATATTAGTATTGAAGGGGTTAATAGCAAGCCTCTTTTAGCAAACCTTACGGGTATTGCCGTCTCCGTCGGGTCAGCTTGTACGTCAGCCAAAATGGAACCATCTCACGTTCTCCGAGCACTTGACCGTGAAGGTACCCTTCCTCCTGCAAACGTTCGCTTAAGCGTGGGGCGCTTTACAACAGAGCAGGACGTTGAACAAGCGGCCTCAGAGATCATTACCGTTGTGAAAAGGTTAAGAGAAGAAAACCCAAAAGGGGGGAGTCGCTCTTGCCTCGTCAATATGGATGTTCTTAAAAAAAATAAATAAAAGTCCTTAAAAGGAGTACTGTTTGGTCCCGGTATGTTTTGATTCATGTGAATTTATAAAAATATGGGTTAACTCGGTTTTATTTTTCGCGTTTACATCTCCCGATATCTACAGTATGAAAAAATCCCGAAATGCAGGATGTCGTTTAGGTAATCTATTGAGAAAGAAGGACGATGTAACGAGATTTATTGAAATCCATTTTTTGAATGCTTTAGTTTTTTAGTAAATTCAAATAGACCATCTTAGCGTGAAATTTAATCCAACGTCCTCTTTGAAGAATTTCAAAGTGCGCACTTATAAGTTGCCTTTGCAGCATCGCGTTGGTGCACGCACCCTATCCATGAAATCCAATTAAGACTCTCGTTCTAAAAGGAACAAAAAATATGACTAATTGGCAGGGGCCATTATCTCTCATTTAATCTCCCATTTGTCGCAACATGTCGCAGAATGAAATGCGACAAATTTAATTTTCAGATGTGAGGATTACAACGGATTACATTGCATCCTTAAGAGGTTGTCGCATTGTCGCGCCTGTCGCCTAGATTTTAGGATGCGCGATCAAAGAACCTCTCAAAGTAATGAAAATAATTATGCTGCTTCAATTGGCTCATCTTCCTCAACCTTCCTCATAATCTGCAACATTGCTTGCGTTGCTTTCTCCACAGAGTCTCTGACAGGATCAAGATTTAACCGCGCATAGACAGCTGTCGATTGAGTGGTCTTATGACCTAGGCTTCGACCAATCATAAAGCTGTTTGATCCTGTCGCTGCTTGCCAGCTTCCCAAAGTTCGTCTGAGATCGTGAATCCTTAAATCTTTTATGCCAACTCTTTGCAATATTCTTTTCCATCCTGCTTTGGGTTCCACCATATGGCCTGTTTTTCCCGAACCTTCAAAAACCCAATCTTTTTTGCCGTAATTTTTTAGACGCGTCTTCAAAATACCAATCACCGTATCGATCAGATGAACGCGTAAAGGTTCTCCATTCTTGGTTTCTGGTACGAGCCATTCCTTCCGATCAAAATGGATATCTTCCCATCGCATGGCTAACACATTAGCCTGCCTAACTCCCGTAAAAAGAGATATGTAAACATAATCACGAATGGTGTCGTTTGGTTCTTGATCTAAGCTTTCAAAAAACCTTGGCAGTTCATCAGGGTGAAGAAAACGATCCCTTGTCTTTTCTTTGAATTTCTTGACTCCTTGGGCTGGATTTGTGCCTTCCCAACCCCATTCAATCGCTTTGTTGTAAAGAATGCAGATTCTTGCTAAAAGCCGGTTTGCTTGATACAGTCCATTTTCTTTCCCAATTCTTTCATGAAGAGCTTGAATGTCCTGCTTGGTAATTGCAGAGAGCTTTCTTTGAAACCAGTGCCCAATAAATCTGGGTATGTCTCTCTCATCATCTTGCCAGGTTCTCTTATGGGGTTTGCTATGTCTTTCCATATACAAAGAAAACATCTCTTTCAATGTTGTCTCAGCCCGTAGCTTTTTCTTTTCAACATTGGGGTTTTTTCCCTTGATCATCTCCGAAATGGTAGTGCGTGCCTTATCTCGAGCTTCTTCGACTGATAACTCAGAATATTTACCAAGAGTAATGCGAACGGGCTTATCATTAAATTTTCGATAGACCTTATAAGATTTGGACCCATGTTCCGTTACCATGAGCTCAAGGCCCCTAACGTAGGTGTCGTAAACGTAAAGCCGTTTCCCCTTGTTGGGCAAAGGCAGAGCATCCAGACTTTTCTTTGTGAAGTTAAAGCTATTATCCTGCATTTTCATCTTTCTCCCTTCTTCACATTTTTCGACTTCCTGAGCATAATCAGGGGCTTTCTGGGTATACCTGGGGATACGCCGGGTATACTTTAGGCAGCTATTATGAGATAAATCCATAAAATTGTATCAAAATGAAGGTATCTATTTTGCTAGATTTTGTAAAGATTTTTATTGGATTAGAAAATTTGAGAAAGTCAAAACCGTGTGACTTTTAATCAGAGGGTCGTTGGTTCGAATCCAACAGGGCCCACCATGAAAACTGCGGATCTCGGAGTTTTTGTAAATCCCTCAAAAAATTTCCGGAAGCATATCGGAAGCAAATGGTGAAAAATAGTAGTCTAATTTGTATACTGTTTTACATATGATTATTTATTAGACTCTCTTAACGCTCTAAAATCTTTGACTCATTTTGATCTGATTTAATGCAAATGGGCTATATTGAAAAGAATCTTAGAGGAGAATTTAGAATTAAAAGCATATAACTAGAAGAATTATATTTGAGCCCCTAAGATCCCGTGAATCTTAGAGGCTCATAATTTATACTTATGAGGCTAAAGTGGCTTCTCCTATCACTTCTCTTCTAAGTCTATTAAGGTCGTAAATAAGGTTTTGGTGGTGTAGTGTTGGTCTTCTATTTAAACAGCTAGGCAAACAATTATAATTTGGATTTGCAAAAGTTAATAAATGCATAAGATTTCTTTGAAAATTCTGGAAAGCATGTGTTCTAAATTCTTGCCCCTGATTTCTTGCCTGATGGAGAATTAAATTCCTAAATTCATTAATATCAATAAAACTCATTAATCTATTCCAATGATCTGCATAACTTGTTGCAGTGCATAATTGATTGTAGAGAATTTGCCTTTCATTATTAAAAATATCTTCATTAACTTGCGTAATATCTAAGGGTTGGATTAACCTTGCGAGAAGATTTCTATCAAATCTTAGCGCTGGTCTTGGTTCCGTAACGAGTTCCTTGCCATGTCTGATGTCCCTTCTAAGTCTGTCTTGTGCGTCGTACCTTGTAAAATGCAATTGCTTTTGTTTGAAAGCTTCTCCAAGACCTACTTGGGTTAAGATACCCAGAGCTTGTTGAAGAGGCTCCCTCTGTCTGCCTGTTTGCATTAAATATTGAGGTGTACAAACCTTTTCATCTACGCAGCCTTGGTATATTTTTGTTAGGGTATCAAGATGCACATCCCTTCTTCCGGCAACACCGTAATAGTAGCTTGGAAATGTTACATATTGGGAAACAAATATATGCTTTGCTAAAAATGCGCCACAACTAAATGGCTGAATATCTTCATCTGCTAAATATAGTCCTTTATCATTTAGGAATTGTTTTACAGCTTGAATAGTGCAGGGGGTATCTTTGTTAATCGGAAAATCTATTACTTGACCTTCAAGACGGAAAGTAGCCGTAATTTCATGACGATTGTAAAGAAGATTTGAGGTGCGTTTGACTCTTACTGCCTTCTCGTTTGTACTGTATGAATTAGAAGCATTAGTGTCATATGAATAAAGATTTCCAGATTCTTCAACTGTAAATCTAGGAGATATACTCGCTGCATATCTAGGAGAATGAACAGCTTGGAGTGCCTCTTCAACACTTGAGGGAGGAGTAAGTTTAATAGTAGTTGGTGTATATCTAATAATACGCGCAGCAAGATCACGATCTAGTAATAGAGGTTGCGGTAATGAATCTGTAACAAGTTGTTTAGTAATTTCTAAAACCATTTTTTTATGTTTTTTGTAGGCAGGTAGCCTCTTAACTCTAATATAATTATTTAAGATTTCCAAAAAATTTGATATTTGTGGTATTAGAAAGGGTTTATCTAAGTCCTCTAAATAACTTTTATATCTTTCCGTCCCATGTTTTCTCCACCAATCGAGAAGTCCAAAATTTTGGTTGTACATATTATATAAAACAACATTTCTACCTATATGTGTAGTATCATCAAATAGTAAGCCCCTAAAGGGATATGGTCTATCATTCGGTAATCTTTTTCTTGCTGACCAATCGACTACTGGATCTCCAAAAGTCCATATTCTAAAGATATTCTCTTTTCCCAAAGCCTCCTCAATTTTAATTTTTGAAACTTCATCTACTATTGCGGGAGAACCAAATGTATATGTTTTTACTTTTATATTTTGTGTTTGAGTAATATCATTAAATTCATTAATAAATTGTGTTTTATAACGGTATGCAGTTAATTCTGCCAATGCTCCACCGAGACTATGGCCTGTCGTAATGATTTCTAATTTAAGTGGTTTTTTATTTCCTCTATAATAGGTTTGAATTTTTTGTATTAATGCAGGTTGATGTTTTTTACTACTTTCCTCCGATAACCAGCCAATTCCTTGGTGAACAGCTAAACCCAAATAAGAGTTCAAACCTATAGTTAAATTATTTCCCCAGTCCGTATCAGAATTTGATCCCGAATAAACAATAAAAATTTTATCTTTTCTAGCAGGGGAAGTATCCCTTTCGATATATGCAACATAATCAACCTCCCCTAGATTTTCGAACCAAGTTAATGGATTTCCTTTAAACTTCATCCCTCTAGTTGCTAATGTATTCCAGAGTCCGCCATATGTTGTTCTATTTCTAAAACCTATATCCATAAGTCTAATATTATTATTTCCAATCAATCCTGCTTGGTATAAAAATGAAAAACCAATTACTCCTTTCACAGATAAGTGCTTATTTTTAAACATAGGTATTCTATCTAGAGATAACTTATCATCCATTTCAGATATCCATGTTTCTGGGCTTATAGATTCTTGTGTGAAATACCAGTTATACTCCTCATCAATGTCACGCTTAATGACATCTAATTTTGCTGGAAGAGAAACAACTGATATCTTGTCCCCCATAATACATTCATCTTCATTAATATATTCATCTTCTCTATTTAATAACTTTAAAAAATTATTAATATCATTAACAAGCGATTTAATATTATCGATAATATGTGACTCACATTTTTTTCTGTCGATCGCAAGAACTTGCTTTTTACATTCCCATGGGTGATCTTTTTCTTCAATTACTATTTCTCTTCTTGCTAAATAATTTAGCTGATTTTTGACAGCTTCAAGATTTTCATAAATCCCATTTATCTCTTGATAATGATTAATAACTCTATCTAATTTTTCTGCCACACCCGCTAAATGCTGACTGTTATGCAAATCACGTGTTGAAAAATCTGTATAGATTGATTCGCACAATCTAATATATTTTTTGAAATTTATTTTTTCTTCATAGCTGCAAGTTGATCCTGTAATATCAATATCGGGTTGTGAATTTGCATCATCTAAATAATCTGTAAATAATGTATTAACATATTCCTCACTAAAGTGTTCATCAATGACGCCTTTTAATTCTCTATAAGCATTCTTTTTTATATTATCTATTGCTGTAATATAGGTTTCCTTCGCAAGATTTAAGCGAGTTTTTAAGGTATTTTTATTAAAGCTCGCATTAGCTATTGGATTATTTTCGCTATCAACAAATCTATAAGATTCTCCTACTTGAATAAGCCTTACTTCCCCTTGATTAAGAGCTTGGATATTTTGTGCATCTACGGCCCGGGTATTAAAAGAAGAGCCTATGCAAAGATTTAGAATAAAAGTAGATATTACTACCTTTTTGAAAATGGGTTTTTTTATAATTTGTAAATTTTTTTTTACTTGAATCGCGTTTGTCATCATTTTCTCCTATTCATAATTTATGTGAGTAAGGCACCTAATATTTTATTAGAGATTCGCCAACTCATATTTTTTTCATTTATCAAAATATGAACTTCACATTTGTTTCTGCTATTTATTAATGATTGCTCAAGTTTTCTTAAAACCTCGACCAAGCATCATAAGTTAACTTTAGGGAGAGGATTTACCATTACCTACCCTGAAAGGATACCAGGGTAGGGTACCAGGGTAAAATTTACCTGGTTCTTTACAATAAGATTAAAAGCAGCTAGGTTGAGAACACTCCACTATAAGATAAGAAGCTTTATTGAATTAAAGATTCAAATAGCGGCTTAAAATAGAATCAAGATCAGGAGCAATGCAAAATACTGAACATGAGTTTTTCCAGGATATTTATTCTCACCATCTAAAAGAAATTAGAGGTGTAAAATTTACGCGCAGAGAAGTTGATGTTATTGCCTTTCTTATAAGCGGCAGATCTGCCAAAAGAATTGGTTCTATTTTATCTCTTTCCCCAAAAACAATTGCAAACTATACACACAACATAATGATAAAGTTGAGTTGTGGCTCAAAAGAAAACATTATAGATTTCATTGAAAAATCTGATAAACTATTGTTTATTAAGAAATATCATGCAGCACTATTGCGGGAATATATGTTCGAGAAATGTTTTACAAACATTTCAACTTTGAAATCAGGTGAAAGTCTTCCTTGTCTAATTGTTTATTATCCCACTGAAAATAGCGCTTCCTCATATATTAATCATTTGTCAAAATATTTAAAAATGGCAGGGATAGTTGTTTCCCTTGAGGCAAGAGATAAAAGCAATTCATTACCCGAAATATTAAAAGAAAGACACGAAAATACATATGTTGTCTATAATTTAGATAAAAAATGGATAGAAGAATATCAGCAAGCTTTCGCACATAAAGCGGTAAAAGCTAATCGTAATTTTCCTAATCTTCCAGATGAAAATAATAATAAATTATTTGTTTTCCCCCATCATGAAATGGCTAAGACCATTAGTATTACGGGTGGAGGTGATATTTTAGAGCCTTCCCAAGAGGACAGCTATTATTCTTTAGTACTTGAAATCATTAGAAGACTTGTGCCCCATCCAAAGTTAGACGAAATCATTGTAACTTTTAATAACAACAAGCAAGTGTGGGAAAATAATTATGATCATTTAAACGCACCTTCTATTAGTGCAGCACAGGCAAGTGAAAATAAATTAGAACTAAAGAGAAGTAAATATAAGACGCGGGGATATAGCTTAATAGGTTGGAAGAGACACCTATTCCTGATGTTGGTGATAATTGGTGTTATAGCGACTGCGATGTTCTTATTTAAGGGATATGAAGAAAAACAAAAAAGTTTGGCGATTCGTTCGGATTTGACGATACCCTCGGAATCTCTATCTCTTTCTCGTCCTGAACTTATTGCTCAGATTAAAAATAAGTTTAAAAAAACGAATAAAGGCATTCATACCATTGCACTTGTAGGGCCAGGTGGAGCAGGAAAGACAACTCTTGCCAATCAATACGGTCATCAACAAAATGCTAGTATTATATGGGAAATAAATGCTGAAACAAATGACAGTTTGCAATCAGCTTTTGAAGCTTTAGCTCAAGCTCTTGCTCGTAAAATTGAAGATCAGAAAAAATTAAAAGAGGTTCAAGAAATAAAGAACCCCAGTGAACGGGAAAGAAAAATAATAGTATTTGTAAGAGATCATCTCAAAGAAAATTCAAACTGGTTTTTAATTTATGATAATGTTGAAAATTTTGCAGATATTCGAAAGTACTTTCCAAAAGATTTTGAAACTTGGGGAAAGGGGAAAATTATTGTCACTACGCGAGATGCTAACATTAAAAATAATAAATACGTTGATCATGTGATTCAAGTCGGGGAACTAAACCCCCAACAAAAATTTGATTTTTTTGTAAAAATTATTAGTCATGATAAATCGTCAAATTATGAGCGTATATCGGATGAAAAAACTAAAGAATTTTTGAAAGAAATTCCCTCATTTCCGTTAGATATTTCTGTTGCAGCTTACTATTTGAAAACTACGGAAATTTCATATGATGAATATTTGGAAAAATTAAATTCAAATCAGGAAAATATCGCAGATTTACAGGAAAATATATTAAATGAATCAGGTAATTATAAAAAAACACGTTATAAAATAATTATGTTAACTCTTCAAAAATTAATTAAAATTCATCCAGATTTTCAAGACTTGTTATTATGCATTAGCCTCTTAAATTCTCAAAATATTCCAAGAGACTTACTGGACCGATTTAAAAACACTACTGTTGTTGACAAATTCATCTATAACTTGCAAAAATTTTCTCTCATAAATGTTGATGCTCCTAATAAAGTTAATCCTCTTATAACGCTCTCTATTCATAGAAGTACCCAATCAATTATTGTTAAATATTTTATTAAGCAATTGAGTTTGGAGAAAAATAAGGAGATTATTAAACCAATTCTATTAACATTCATTAATTATATGAGTTCTGCAATAAATGAAGATAATTTTATAAAGATGCATCTGTGCATTAGACATGGGGATACAATTTTAAAACACCAAAAATTGATACATCCTATCGACAATATTTTAATTACGGGAGAATTAGCATACATCTATTATATTTTGTCTATTGATAAAAATTTTATTGAAACGTTAAGCAGTTGCTTATTTGAGTTAGAAAATATGAGCATTCAATATAAACCATATTTAGCAAGGATAACTTCATACTTGGGAATAATCTATTGGGGTAGAGGGGATTTTGAAAAATCAGAAATTTTCTTAAAAGAAAGTTTAAACTTATATGACCGATATAAAACAGATGATCCTATTAGAATTGCTCAAACTCTTACATATCTTGGTATTTTATATGTTGATAAAGGAGATCAATTAGAAAAGGCCAAGGACCTGATTGAAAGAAGTCTTACATATTATAACAATGCGAATGAACAAAATTATGCAGGCTTGGCCTTATCATTAGCTCAATTAGGTAATGTATATTTGAAGCTTCTCGACTATAGCAAAGCAAAAATCTATATTGAAAAAAGCCTACAAATCTATCAAAATTATATTTCTTCTGAACACGCAGATGCTGGATGGGCAATTGCACTTCTCGGCTGGGTATATTCTGCACAAGGAGAATTTGAAAAGGCTATAAATTTATATTTAGAGACGCTTACAATTTATAAAAAGCATTTTCCAGAGGATAGTCTAAGCATGGGATGGGCTTTGCGAAATTTGGGCAGTGGTTATGTGGATTTAAATGAATATGATAAAGCTTCATCTGTTTTAAACAAAAGCTTAAAAATATTCCGGGATGCAGTTGGAAATGATAACATTAAAACAAAATGGGTGTTGTTTGAAATTGGAAGGCTGCATTTAAGACAGAAAAAAACAGCCAAAGCTAAAGAAATATTTTTTGATTGTCTTGAATTTGAAGAAAGATCAAACAAAAGTAGTTATGCGATAATGAGACTGTTGCGTTATTTAGGGGAAGCTTATCTCCAAGAAAATAATATTACTCAAGCGGAAAAATATTTCCAAAGATCATATCAAATTAGCCAAGTAAAAAATAGTAATTCAAATTTTGTTATTTTTGACAAACTTGCCGACTTGTATATTAAAAAATCTGAAATGGCTTCTGATACAAATTCAAAGGCACACTTAAAACAACAAGCTATTAGCCATTTGAAGCATGCGCAGGATATTTTAAATAATCTAGCTCTTAAAAATTCCTCATATTTTAAAAACATTCAAAAAAAGTTAGATATCTTAGAAGCTCATAATGCGAATTCATAATGACTACTTATTGTCAGTGTAATTAAAGGTTGATTTGTAAATTTTTGGGATTATTTTTTTTCCATTCTCTTGAGAGTTCTTAACTGTAATAATGCTTCCGCACCTCGGACAAAGTCTTTCCATATATTGTCTCCTTATTTTTTTGGAAACTTCATAACACCACATATTCTTATATACTCTCTTGTTACTTAGAAAATTAACTTAAGATCAGGATAAGGGAAAATTTAGAATTTCCCTTATCCTAGCTTGTCTTAAATACTATCTACTTTATCCATGATAGACAAATAACCTTAATTAATTGGATGGTTTATTTTTTTTCACATACGCTCTTTGAAGCCATCTAAAAGGGTTTTCTATATGACCACCTCTTCCATGCATAACTCCCGTAATTTTATTGATGCCCCATCCATTATTAAAAATAAGCATCTCTCCAGGTTGAATTGATATTTCCTGAGGAACCCACTGTTTTGCAGCTAAGGCAATATAGTCCAAGATTTTTAGAGCATCATCTGTGGCACCTTTAATACGATGCATTTCTTGATATAATCGTAGCCGCAAACCTTTATTCTCTTCTTCATGCGCTATAAGGGGAAATATACCACTTTCAAGTTGATCTAATCCTGTGCCCCCCGCAATGTCTGAGTTTGAATGTGAACTAGCTTGCGATAAAATTGCTAAAGAAATAGTTATGGTCGATGACCAGTACAATAGTGTTGTTGCGCAATACGAAAACATACTTGATGAAGTATTTTCGAAATATCCCTCTGCGCAAGCATTGGAAAACACATCGAATAATCTACCTCACCCCCCTAAAAAAGATGTCTTAATTTTGGGTGCTGGAGTCGCTGGGTTAGTTACGGGTATTATTCTTCAACGAGAGGGCTTTAATGTTACCATATTAGAAGCAAATAGAACGCGAGTTGGGGGGCGTATAAAGACTTTTCGCACTGAAGAAGGCAGAGAGCCACCTTTTGAAGATCCGAGCCTATATGCAGAGGCAGGAGCTATGCGTATTCCAACTTCCCATCCTTTAGTACAAACCCTTATAAATAAATTAGGGCTTCAAACGCAACCATTTTATAATGTTGATGTTAGAAAAGATGATGATACAAGACCAGCAGGAAATACTTGGGTTCGTGCTAATGGAATACAAGAAAGATCTTCCCAATACGTTTCTCCTGAACTGCCTGAATCTGATCGCCAATTGGGCTTTGCATTGCCACCTAAATATAAAGGTAAAACAGCAAAGGAACTGCTTGATGAGGCATTATCTCCCTTGATAAAAGCCACAATTCCAGACACTACAATTAAAGACTCAAAGCTTCGCAATAAGAAAGTGGTGGAAGCTTGGAAGCAAATTATAATTAAGTATGATAAATATAGTATGGGTCAATTTCTTAAAGAAAAATATCCTGAACATGTCGTTTTAGATTATATTGGCACGCTTCAAAATTTAACCTCCAGGCTATTCTTATCTTTTATACATGGTTTCGTAGATACATTTTATATAAATCCGACTACACAATATAGAGAAATTGTAGGAGGCAATTACAGATTGCCTTATGAGCTTGCAAATAAATTTGGTAAACGAAATATTGTTATGAATGCTCGTGCAATTGAAATCCAATGGGCAAGCCCGACACATCCTGTAGATATTAAAAATAAAAACGCTAAAGCCATACACCGGGAAAGAGCTGGAGTGTACGTTAGAACAGTTGGTGAAAGAGTTGGAGAGTATAATGAAGCAGCGACTCAGCCGATGGAAAGAGAGTTTACAGCAGATTATTTAGTTGTTTCCATACCATTTTCTTCCCTGCGATTTTTTAATGTAAATCCACTTTTCAGTTACGCTAAAAATCGAGCAATTACAGAGCTTCACTATGATTCGGCAACGAAAATATTTCTAGAATTTAACCAACGGTTTTGGGAATGGAACGAACAAGAATGGAATGAATTACTATCAGATAAATATAGAGGACATAATTCTATTGGAGGGGGAGTGGTAACAGATTCACCCAATAGGTTTATTTATTTTCCTAGCCATGCGCCAAATAAAGAAAGCAAGGGAGGTGTAATTTTGGCAAGCTATACTTGGTCTGATGATGCCAATCGGTGGGATTCAATTAGAATAGAAGATAGAGTTACTTATGCCCTCAGAGGGCTTACAGATATTTACGGCAAAGGAATCCTTCGTTTTTATACAGGTAAATGTCAAACAGAAAGTTGGATGGAGAACTTCTATGCTTTTGGTGAAGCGGCAGTATTTTCTCCCGGTCAAATCATAGGCTTATATCCAAATGTATCGACTCCAGAAGGACCTGTGCATTTTGCAGGAGAACATGCGTCTATGAAACATGCTTGGATTGAAGGTGCTATTGAATCTGCAATAAGAGTCTCTTTAGAAATACGAAAAAAGGAGGAAAATGCAGCAGGTACACTTGTTGCGTCAAATAAAGTGGATAAAATTAATGAACCATCAAACAATAATGATGACGATAATGATAATGGTTTTAGAGAAATGACAGTTGCATCTTATCTGAAAGATCGCCTTGAATCATTAGGTGTAAAGCGTATTTTTGGTGTTGCAGGGAATTATACAGCCCCATTTTTAGATACTATTTTAGAAGATAAGAATCCACATAGATTACAAATTACAGGTACTTCCAATGAACTCTGTGCAGGATTTGCAGCTGATGGATATGCACGTATCTTAGGAAGAGACGGTGTTGGGGTATTGGCTGTGACATATGGAGTAGGAGCTTTCAGTGTTGTAAATTCTGTTGCGGGTTCTTTTGTTGAACAAGTACCTGTAGTTGTAATAAATGGTGCACCTACTAATAAGGAATTTAAAACTCATGAATTAGAAGGCGTTTTGTTTTCTCATATGCTTCCTAGTGCTACATCTAACATTGAAGTTTTTCGACCTATTACAGTAGCTGCAGAACGTATTAGCAATGCTAATGAAGCTCAACTACAAATTGATTCTGTACTTACCGCATGTATAAATCGTCGACAGCCTGTCTATTTAGAGGTTTTAGAAGATGTATGGCGCGATAAATTCTGGGTTGCTGCTAATCTAAATCCAATAAAGAGAATGCCATTTCCAATATCAACTACGGATGTAGATGCAGCTGTTGAAAGCACTTTGGATTTGATTAAGAAGCATGAAAAGAAGAATAAAGCTCAACCCATGTTCTGGGCTGGGATAGAAATTCAGCGTTTTGGTATTCAAGAAACTTTCTTATCACTTTTAAAATCTAGTGGACTCCATTATACGACTGCGGCTTTAGGTAAGTCACTGGTTTCTGAAGACACGCCCGGATTTTCGCGTGTAGGACTCCCTCAAAATGCGAGTTGTGTAATTGGGTTAGGAGCATGGACAACAAGTAAAGATATCGGAAATAAAGGCATACTAGCGGATGATGACAAAGCTATTGTTTCACAAGGCATTGCATATGTAGGAGGTAAATTATATCAAAATGTATCATTAAAATTTTATATGGAAAAGCTTGAGAAAAGATTAGAAATATATCATCAAAGTATGCAATCAAATAATGTTTCAACAAGTGTGGATACGAAAAGCGTATGGGCAGAGCCTGTATATCCAACTAGTAAATTACTTAATTTAGAAAAACACAGAAGTAATACTCTATGGGATTACGATACCTTTTTTAAAGTCCTTAATGACCAATGGATAAAAGATAGTAAAGATACCATAGTTGTTGTAGATGCTTCGTTTTCTCTAATCGCAGCACAGCAAGCATTACATATTAAGTCACAAGATGGATTTGTTGCACAAGCAGCTTGGCTATCTATAGGTTATGCTTCACCTGCTGCCATAGGGGTTAAATGTGCTATCAATGATAATAAATTAAAAGATAAGCGCGTTGTCGTTATTGCAGGCGATGGGGCATTTCAAGAAACATGCCAAGGGGTTTCCAGTTATACTCAACTTAACCACAATACAGTTGTTTTTGTTCTTGCGAACGGAATTTATGGAATCGAACAAAAAATAGTGAATCCTAATCCATTTCGCCCTAACCCTATACCGCAATCTGATACAAAAGTATATGAATACAACAAACTTAATGATTGGAAATATGAAAAATTAGCTGAAGTTTTTGGGGGAGGATTGAGCCATACAGTCAAAAATATTGAAGAATTAGAGCAGGCAATTCATGATATTCACAAAAATCCCCACAAATCTTTTATAGTAAATGTAAAAATACCAACACTAAGTGTGCCATCTGTATTAAACGCCACACTCGATAATGCTGGAGAAGATGAGATAAATAATCCAAACTGGCCACCTAAAGATGTATTTTAATTTATAACTATATTTATATAAAATTTTTTGAGTTAGAAAAAAGGAATTTTGCTATAAGCGGATTTTGCCCCCTTAAAAGTCCCCATTCTAATTTTTCAAATTTATGAAAATTAAAAAGTCATAATTTTGGTTTTATCAATCATTCATTTCGAATACTTAAGAAATGCGCGCTTACACATTGCATTTTGCAACGCTGCTTTGTTGCAAGCAACCTATTTTAAAAAGCATTGTTTTTTGATTTTAAAATTCATTATTTCTGATAAATAATTTACCACTCTATGGCGAGAAATTAAGTTTATTTTATGAGATACTTATTTCCATCAATTAAGAGTCATACCAAAATAAATTCGAAATTTCTGAATAAAATTTTTGTCATATTTTCTATGGTAATTATTAATATTTAGCTTTCAAAAGAAGCTTATCTTGTTTCGGCGGCATAATACTTTTCATCGTTGTTGCAGGATCCTTCCAAATTTCAGAACTTTTTCTAGAATCTTGAGGGTTTGTCCTTTTTGAAGGCGATGCGTCCGTTGTCTTTTTAGAAGTTAATTCTGGCCAAGGGTCTTGAGGCATTAAATTATCATCATCATTATTTGTAGATGTAACTGCTTGTTGGCGCTTAGCTATATCAAGATAACTTGGTTGAGCGGGTAGCATTTGTTTATTAGAAGATTGAGTAGAGGAAATAGCCGACACGCTTTGCGAGGAAATTGAAGATTGTTCGTGAGAGGCTAAATCTTCTTTTTTTAAACTTGGCCAAGCATCTTTATTCTCAGTTACAAGAGGTTTACTAGGGCGTGGTGAAGTATGATTAAACATATCGCCCAATCTAAAAACAGGTTCAAAGAAATCGGGAGGAGGATCTGTAAAAAGAAGTTTGTGTGCGGCTGACGATGCCACTTCCCAACCCCCATCTAAATAAATGGCTCCCATAAACGTGCGGACGGTACCACAAGCCATTCTGTTGGGAACCCGTTCCGGAGCTATAAGTTCACCAATGAACCCATGATATTGTTTGGTAAGATAGCGCCACAATTGCCATTTTTGAAAAACACCCTCCAAATTATCATTGTTAATCAGCTGTTCATTTTGGGCCATCAACAGGCCTTCTTCGGCATCGGGAAAATCGTTATAGACTTTTTCTGCAATTGCGAGAGCCAAAACTCTCACGCCTATAAAATCAAGTTTCTTAAAAGCACTTCCTCCCACACTTGGATGCTGGAAGGCATCATACAAAAGACGATTGTTTTTGAAAGCATAACCTAATAGCTCTACAAGTTGGGGAAGCTTTCTGCGGTGAAGAGATACTTGAACATTGTCTGAAGAAATTAAGGATGATCTCAGCTGAATAACAGCTTCTTCTGTATTGAGTTTATTGCGACTCCTTATCAGTTTTTCACCGTAAGTTTGAGCCGCTATAAAATCCCTATCTTTGTAGACGGCCCCTATTAAGGCCTCTACAATATCAGAGGCTGTTTTTTCTGCTATGGGGCCTATCACAGGTGCTTGATAAGAGGGGGATGTTAGGAGAGTTGGATCAATATGACAAACTTCGTAAAGGTGGACCAGACTCGGTTTGGAAACAAGCTTAGAAAAGGCATCTGCTAACCAACCGATACTTTTTGAAGGGTAGTATTTATATAACATATGAGCCGTCATAAGCCCCCAAACTCTATCGCCTAAAAACTCAAGTCTCTCAAAGGCTTTTGTGCGGGGTTGGAGCGCTTTCCTACCCAAAGATGTGTCAGAAAACTCATAGCCAAAAACAGTGAGAGGTTTCTCCGTAACATTTGGTATATTGGATTTAGAGGTTTGTGAGCTGGATGATTCGGCAAAGTCACCATCAAGATCAACATCATGCGCTTTTATTCCAGAAGTTAAAACACCAAAACAAATCAGCAATATTAAAAAGTTAAATTGTGGTGAGAGAGTTTTTTTTGGAATAAAGATCATGAAGGCTTTCCTTGTATCAACAAGAATATCTTCCTTATATATCACTGAAAAATTTAATCTGCAATCCTGCGACTCGTTCAAAATTTATAGCGAATTTATGATAGTGCCTATTAGGTAAAATAAAATTCGCATTAACTACAAATAGCTGAAGTTATATTAGACTCAAAGTGATGGTTGTAAGATGTAACTGTCGTTGCCAATAAGACACATATACAAAAAATATATTCTTTCTGCAACTATGAAGAGTATTTTTATTTGCTTCTGATTTATCAATCCTTTACCTTAAAGGAAGGTTTGAGATTGAACAGGCCGTGCAGGCAAATTATCTGAACCTTTTCGATAAGGCAGTGCCAAAATCGAGAGTAAGCGTGGCATCATAGTGCGACTAACACGATGACGCCACTAACCACAATCAACCCTTAGGAGGTTAATCATGGCTAACATGGCGATTGCACTGAAAATTAGCTTAGCCTTCTAAAAATTACCTCCCTAAGTTTTTACCCGACTTTCCTGCTGCTCTATTCATTGCTATTATCCTTTTTAATCAATAAAGAAAAAGGATACCGAG
>VGCI01000014.1 GCA_016870095.1 Alphaproteobacteria bacterium
GGAGAATTTTGGGTTATTTTTGAAGGAATGTGAGTGGCGTTTTAACAACCCTGACCCGAAAGCTCAATTAAAACAGTTAAAACAATGGGTTCAAGAGTTCTTAAACTAGTTATCTAGGACAGCCCCTTAAATCTTTTAAATCAATATCAAGTGGGCAATTAACTCCATATTTTGTTATTTTACAATTCTTATCACCTGATGAGTTATCGTTATTACTTTGGTCTGTAGCCATAATAGGTTGCAAAAAAATAAGTAAAATCCAAAGCTATAGATATATAATAATGCATATAATTTCTCATTTAATAAAAATTAACATTTAGTGATTTTTAATATTTATTATTATTGATTACTAAAAATACATATTTCTTTAATTCTGTAAAGAACTTTTTATTATCCAATCAATAGATTGGCATTAAGATCTTTTATTGGGGTGGTGTGATCACTTTCCTGGCGTTCCTGTTTACCTGAAATGCCTAATGACATTGCTCCTATCGCTTCTTTCTTCCAATGATGAATCACCGTTGCATGAACGCCATATCTGGATGATAGCTCAGCTATCGTTGCATCTTCTCGAATCGCATCTAGGGCGACTTGCGCCTTAAAGTCGACGCTTGATCTTCCCCCGTTTTTTCTCATCCTTACCCATAAGTATTGAAAAGGGTATACTATAAGAGGTTTAAACTCTATGAAGGAGATTCTTATGACTTGGGCTTTAGAAGAGATGGAACATGTGGATCTGGGGGATAAGCACTTAGAAACAAGAGCAATCACTTTTCTAAATAATCTGGGTAGTAAACCAATTGAAACAATTCCTGTCGCTTGCCAAGGGTGGGCTGAAACAAAAGCCGCTTACCGTTTCTTTGATAATGATAAAGTAACAGCCTCTAAAATATTAGCTCCTCACATTCAGGCAACATTTAAGCGGATGCAGCCCTACCCTACAGTCTTACTGATTCAAGATACCACTCATCTTAATTATTCCCTGCATTATCAAAAAAAAGATATTGGGCCTTTAATTCATAACAACTATCGAGGCCTCTTACTTCATCCTACCATTTCTGTGACTCCAGAGGAACTCTGTTTGGGTGTTGTGGATGACTATCATTGGCATCGTCATCAACTAAAAAAGAAAACAAGACATGAGAAAAATGTTGAGAATTTGAGAACACTCCTTCAGGATAAGAGAGTTATCGCTGGGTAAGAGGCTATCAAAAAGCCGATACAATTGCTCATCAACTCCCCATGTGCCAAATTGTGTGTATTGCTGATCGAGAAGCCGATATTTATGATATTTACAATGAAGCCTCTCGTTTTCATAGCCAGGCAAAATGGCTCATTCGAGCTGTTAAAAATAGACCTTTAATAAACGAGTCAGGGCGCGTTCTTCTTGCAAGCTTTGGGATACTATCCGTGATAAGCCAATCAGTGAATATTGTACCTTTGAACTTCCTGGTCGAGGCTCTAAACCTGCGCGTAAAGTTATTTAAGGAATTTGGGCTCAAGCCGTTTGTCTACATCCCCCCTATTGGTAGGAGAGGAAAGCTGCGGATGAAGCCAGTTTTCGTTAATGGTGTCATTGTCACTGAAACTAATTCTCCCATTGGGGAAAAGCCAATTGAGTGGTTGCTGCTCACTAACCTAAAAATTGATTCTGCTGAAAAGCGTTTGGCAATTCTTCAATATTACGTTTGCCGCTGGCAGGTTGAAGTTTTCTTTAGAATATTGAAAAGCGGGTGTAAAGCAGAGAAGCTTCAGCTTACCTGTGAAAAACGCTATAGCCCCTGCCTAGCTTTATACCTGATTATTGCCTGGCGTATCTTGTATCTCACCTTATTAAGTCGTTTTGATCCTAATAAAAACTGTGAGCTATTTTTTTCTACTCTAGAATGGCAGACTGATTATCTTATAACTAAGCGGGGAAAACCCCCCAACCAACCACCTTCTATCGCGGCAGTTGTATTAATGGTAGCAAGGTTCGGAGGGTTTTTAAATCGCAAAAGAGACAAACTCCCAGGGCCTACAGCTATCTGGATTGGGTTGCAGAGATTAAAAGACTTCACTCTAGCTGCTCGAGCTTTTAGAACTTATGGGTAAGGATGAGTTTTATCGTAGCAAGATCAATAGATCTCTTTCAATTTTTTGAGCACCCGACGATATACCTTCCTATCTTTTTGTTGTTTCATCTTTTTCCTTTCCTAGTACCACAATTTGCTGTTATTAATTTTCATAAGAATTTCAATGCCCCATTTATCCATTTTGTTGGATGAGTTCATATAATCTTGACATTTCATGGGGGGGTTGTAGGCCAAAGATCATCAAAAACGCTTTCAAAGTCAGGGGAATTGGGGCCTTCTTGTTTTCCAGCTAGGAGCTTTCACCTTCTTCTTCCAGGCTCTAAAACAGATCATATAAGATAAGGATATCATCAAAACACTTAAAATATCGTTAGCCCTTTTATCAGTGAACTATATTCATATGGACTATTTTGAGTTTCTAGAGTTGGCTAGCTATCGAAATCTGGGCGATTAAGACTACTTCTAGGCGTTTCTACAGCTTTTCTTCCGTCTGATAGTAGGCTCCCCTTCCGGCTTTAACGAGTGACCCTATCATCATCATGCCGTCAAAGGCAATTTCAGCGTCAGAGCAGGAACACCGTACACGATCGGCGACAATGGCGCATCTTTCCTCCTTTTCACCTCCTCTTCATAGGAGATCTTGAAAAGCTGGAGTAAGTCACAGAAGGACTCTCATGCTATTTATCGGATCTTTAATCGTTAGTTACCGTATCGATTTAAGATCCATCAATCCAAGCAGCTGTTGGAAGTAAGTAGGTAATTACTTCAATCCATTCATTTACCGTCAAAATCGCTACTGTATAAAGATCTTCATCTTCATGAATACCTAAACTTTCTTTATGAAACCAATGTGTGAAATCAGAGTTTTCTAAAATAACAATTGGCCCCCTTCCTTCTGAATCCCAGCTCATCGAGAGAAAAATGCCTTCATCGGCAATTCTCTGTGCTAAAACACGACCTGGAAAGGAAATTTCTAAAATTGGAGGAGACTGCTTTGCAAATTCACTTAATCTAACAAAATATCCAGAACTATTTATAATCATCCCTTCAAAATCGACACTATTAGGTATTTCAATATCAAATCTAAGAGGTATATGTCTTCTTTTATTTGTCATTCTAGTACCTTATCTTTGTGTAGTCACTCGGACCGTTTTGAATTTCTAGAGTAGGCTGGCTATTGAAATCTAGACGATTAAGACTACCTCTTGGTCGGACAACTACTTTCCTGCCATCAGGCAAGAGGCCTACTCTTCCGACATCACCTCCATGCAATGAAATAGATCTTATATTCTCCAGTCTCAATGAGTCAAAATCTTTGTTGGCCTGGTTGAAGCCGCCTGAGTTTTTATACTGTTGTGTGCCTCCACCTTTTTTGGGTAATGGAGTTGACTTTTTGATTATATCATCAAGAGATTTTTTGACCCCAAATAAATTTCCTGCCTTTGAGATACCCTCATCCTTCATTCGGGCGATTTCATCGATTAAGGATTTGGCTTTATCTGCAGTGCCGGAAAGAGATTCTGCAACTCTTGTTAAGGTGGGGCTTTTGGCTTGGCAGGCCATAAATGCGGCCTCTGCCGTTGGATAGGCGACCTTTCCCACTCTGTAGATAACTTTTCCTGCTCCCAGGGTTACGATTGTGACCACTCCTGTAAGAGCCAATTCCTCCAGAGCTGCCTCGGGACCTTCATTTTTATAGGTCTGATAAATCTCATAGCCTTCATATAGAGTGCAGGCCCCTACAGCGGCATAAAAAACATGAACAAAGAACGCATTATTTTTTGCGGCGTTTGCGGCTGCGTCTGCAGAAATCTCGGGATCGAGGCCGGCCAAGAATGCGATAAGCGATGTCGAAAGTTTTGAGAGATCGACACCTCTGTCAACGAGGGTTTTCCATAAAGACCCGCCTGGGGGAAGGCTATCTAAATCGACCACATTGCGGTAATGTTGTGCGATGATCTCTCCCACAACGGCACCAAAGCCACCGCTTAGGAAATCCCCACCCTTTGCAGCGGCCATACTGGCGCCGAGAACCGCGTGGGCACCCAGATGGGAAAAATCGTTCAATTCGCCTGCTTTATGTGCATTTCCGATTTCCCGGGAGAGGTGTTTACCCAACACATCCGTTGATATGGAGAGGATGGATCCCTTGAGAGCATCTTCAAAACTCTCCCCCTCTATCAAAGTGCGGGTCGCTGTAGCACTTAAAATGCGGATGCCAGATTCCTCAAATCCCTCTGCGATGGATTGCGCAGCAGAAGTTTCAATATTTAATCCCGCTATAAGACCTGCTGTTATGGCGCAGCCTAATGTGTTTGATAACAAAGACCTGATCGAATTCTTCTTGGTGGATTCCTTCCACGCTTTTGCAACATTGCCTTGAGCATCGATTATATTGACGGCCAGTCGGCTGGACATGACACACACCGCCGCATCAATGAAAGCACTGAATCCGCTTAAGAGAGCTGCTTCCGTTGCTGTAACACTTACACCAGCAGTAGATGCCAAAGGTCCGACAAATGCGGCTCCATAGCCTGCTGTTGCAAGGGAAACAGCAATAGAGACAACAGCTGCAAATCTTGCGTTGATGTGCTTTGAACTCTTATTCCATGAGTCATGTTTATCTTCAATTTGTGACCAGGTCACACTCACAACGTTTTCAAGGGCTTTTGTGAGAACATCTTCAATATTTTTTTGATCAACCCTTTGTGTGACATGCACTTCATCTGCGTCGATCTTAACTTCACCTGTGCCTGGATCGTGAATGCACGACTTGACGGTTTTGATATGCTCGCCACTTGATTTCAATTTATCAAAAACCATTCCCGATTTAGAGGAGGACTGGTTATGAAATTCAACATCCTCAACAGCCCCAAGCTTGAGTTTTCCCTCTGGAACTCTATATTCAACACCCTTTCCTCCCGATAAGGTCGAACCTTACGAGTCGATATTTCCATGAGGGGTTTCGATGATTGTTTTATCAGCTGATTTTATTTCAACAGGGTGAGAAGTTGTGGATTGATCAACTCCCTTCTCGACCTTTTTTGTGAGAAACCCTTTCTTTTTGTATTTGTACTGGGAACTTTCCATATCATGAGACGCACCCAGGGCCACACCCTCATCTCCCTTTATACTGGAGTCCCGCTCTGAAGTAATATGTGTCCCCTGAAAGACTGAAGCTCCTTTTGCTTCCGCCGCAAATGATCCAGCTGTATGATCCGATGATATCTGAGTAACATTTTTGGTGGTTTTTTGGGTATGCTTTGATTTCCGAACGCGTTACTCAAGAAGAGTGACGGGAAGATCATATATGTTTGCAAGAGCTTGAATATGTGTGCGTAGGGCTGCACTTGTTTCAACACCCTTAAGATGGACATTATTTCCTGCTGAAATATCTATTATTTGTTGGGCTTCTATGCGAGCTCTCATTGGGATTGAATCCGAATATCCATGTTTCGTTTTCACACGGGTTTTAAGACTTTCAACAATGACGTTCCCTAAAACAGATGTCAAAAAGACATCTTGAGCTTTGAGTTGGCTCTCAACAAATAGATTACCCAGGGCGAGGGCTTTAAATTCACCCACATCATGCTTGCCCTTGATGATAATTTTACCTGTGGAGGAATTGGGATCGATTTTTCCATCAGATGTCCCCCCAATAGAGGATGTGATTAGGCGAAGAGCATCGGCTTTCACATCACCTGAGACCTTAATACTGGGGGCTTTGATACCCATTCCCCTTTGAACAGATACAGACATGTTTTCTGACAATTCAAAGTCCTCAGAAAATTCAAGCAATAACCCTTTGCATTTATTGAAGGAGGGATCATCTCCCCTCATCATTCCGATGGGATCATCATAGTGGTTAGCAAAAAGGTATATCCAATCACTCGTGCTAAAATCTCCAAAGTCATAATTCCCCAAGACCCGGGCATGAAACTCACTATCCCCTTTCCACTGACCTTGATTTTTGAAAGTCATTGTATGAAGATGGACATCTCCCGCTGTTGAAACTTTCGAGCCCGTATGGGCTTCGAGATGCTGTCCTTTAAAGTCCATATTCGTTGTCTTGAGATCTCCTATGATATCAAGTCGCTCAACTATTAAAGACGTACTGCCAGTATTGTCCTGCCCCCCTATAAATAGTCCAGAAAATAAATTAGGATTCTGGAATAATGGAGGGAAGAAATGGCACGTAGAAAGTTTGAAGCAAGCCAGATTATAGGATATTTGCGAAGTATTGAAGTCCTG
>VGCI01000015.1 GCA_016870095.1 Alphaproteobacteria bacterium
CTTGTAATATAAGCAGCAGCTTGCACAGCGCTGCGCCCTGTGCTTCTTGATACCTGCCCCATACTTAAGTGATAGATTGCCATAATCAAACATATTAAACCGCCGGTTAGGCTCGCGCAAGCGCAATCGCGCATAAGTGCGCCATTCTGGATTTTGGATGACTTGATTGTTTAATTTGTTTTTGATACTATCCTACATTACAACCTTATGTTTAACAAAAAGCTCTCAAGATTGAGGGCATTTATCAGGAGTTCTAGATGTCAGTACAACTCATCAAAAAATTAGAATCACTCAAGGAAGATAAAAAATCAGTTGAAGAAAAAATAGATAATCTCACCAAAGATGTTGCCAATAATCTTGCTCATAGTTTAATTCAAGCAGGAGCATTACATGTTGATCTTGTTGCACTTACGGGCGGCATATTAGAAGCGATTGAAAAAGTAAAATCTCAATCCATAGATACGGAGGCTTGGAAAAAATCCGGTCAAAAATTTCTTCAACAAACAAGCAAAAGGACAACTCGAAAATCTCATTCTAAAGCAAAAAAGACTTCTTAGGTTGAAAATCAATCTTAATAGAAACCTTTCATCTGTTGCCAGAATATCAACACGTATAAGCAACTATAAATCGGATGAAAGAAGAGCTAGAACGCAAACACTTATACATTTAGGGGGTTTGGTATCCATTTCAGGCTTGCTTGAGTATTGTGATATTCAATTGGGTGAAAATTTGCAGTCTGATATCGAGGTTATCGAAAGAGCTGCCATTCTTCTTGGCATAATTTATGATGCAGCTCAAAAAGCTTTACAAGACCCTGACGAACATCAGAAGGAAAAATTTAGAAAGCTAGGTATATCAATTATGAAACAATCCGCGGCAAAAAACGCCTACCTACAAAAAGGGTGATATATAAATACGTATGACACTCTTAAGTACCGGAATATAATCTATCAAGGAAATAAGATATGACAAAACCTTTTATCAAAAAACCAAAGTTAAAATGAAAAAAACTTTATCGGGTAAAAAGTATTTTGAGAAGCGAATTAAGGATAACATTAATTATGAAGTAAAAAACTTTATCTGAACTACCTATTAGTCCTTTAGAGATTAACCCCAATCAAAATTGAAGCATTGGGTTTTTTATTCTGGTGGCAAAACCTTAATTGTGAATAATTTTATTGGTGTGAGCGCAAAGGGATAATCATTAAAAATTATTCCCCTCCTCCTTGAAATCTATAGCAACAGGTTTTGATAATGGTAATATAACCTCTCTTGCTGCACAGCCACCGCAATACTCTATCCAATGACTATAATGAAAACTCATGCCCTTTCTTTCTTTTTTCACATGGCCTGGGCAGTAGTTTATGACTGCTTGAGCCTCAGCTATAAGGTTTTCCTCTAAAATAGGACTTGCAGAAAAGGTTGCTACATCTCCATAAGAGTGTTGAGAGCGACTAGCGCTTTGTCCATCCTTGTCTTCAAGAGTATCAATTGCAAAAGATACCGTATTAAAGGCAACGGATATAAATAATAAAGAAAAAATTGATTTATATTTCATTGGCTTGTTTCCTGTAGAATAAATATCATTGAGTTTCGTCATTAGCATATACCATAGAAGCGGAAGAACACAAATCTTCCAGGTTATTTGTATGTTTTTTCAATTATTTCAAGTGCTAGGGCAATTTAGGTGGTGCCCTCGGTGTCACCCGTCACTCTCATCATTAAGCAATAATTGATAAGCCTGTATTGGGGGTCCCTTAGATACCGTCTAAATCCAATGATCTTTTTTCTAATTCAAAACTGCTTGTTTTTTCAAAAAGACGGCATTATGTGCAGACTATATGGAGGAGGTGACACGTTATATTTTGTCATCTCCCCTTTGTAAGCAAAATCTCTAGCTCTCCCTTAACAACGCCGCCTTAAAGAGTAATCTGCTTGTTGTTCTGTATCATCTGGATATAAATTTATCGCCTCTCTTTTTATCTTTTCATACCTTTCTCTGTCGTATTCCAATTCTAAACGTGTGTGTGTCATGTGAGGTGCTTTTTCTAATAATTTGTCCCTAAGTCCAGAGTATTTTATTTCTAATCGATTCTTAGTCTTCAGGTTTTTTGTGGAGTTGATTTTTGTGCTAACATAATAAATGCTGTTAACTAAATTCAT